>NZ_LZJA01000104.1:0-11699 GCF_001666785.1 Mycobacterium sp. E3305
CGGCGAGCTTGTGCTTGATCGCCTGATAGGAACCGATCACCCGGCCGAACTGGGCGCGCTGCTTGGCGTAGTCGACGGTGTCCCGCAGCAGCGCCTCGGCGGCGCCGACCAGCTGCGCGGCGGTGGCCAGCGCGCCGAACTCGAAGGCGCGCCGGACCTCCGCCTGCCAGGATTGGCCGGTGGCGGTCACGTCGTAGACGGGCCGGCTCGGATCGACCGACTCGTGCCGGTCGCCGGGCGCGGCCTCGCTCACACCGTCGTCGGTAGCCAGCAGCACCAGCCCGGCCGAGTCGGCGTCCACCGCGCGCGGCGCATGCGGTGGCAACGCGACCGTGGCTACCAGCTCGCCGGAGGCCAGCGCCGCGCACCGCTCGTCCGAGGCGAGCAAAACCGGTGCCACGGCGATGGATTCGGCCACCGGCCCCGGCACGCACCAGCGTCCCAGGCGTTCCAGCGCGACCACCAGGTCGACCGGGTGCGCCTCGATGCCGTCGAACTTCTCCGGAACCGCCAGCGCGGTGACGCCCAGTTCGGCCAGCCGCTCCCACACCTTGCGGCCGGGCGCGGTGTCGCCGGCGGACCAGGCACGGATCGCGCCGGGCAGGTCGCCCGCGCCGAGCGCGGCGTCGATGCTGGCCGCGAAGTCGCGCTGTTGCTCGTCTAGCGCGAATTTCATTTCGTGCCCCCGGACTTCTCGCGGGGCAGGCCCAACAGCCGCTCCGAGATGATGTTGCGCTGAATCTCGTTGGTGCCGGCGTAGATCGGGCCGCCCAGGGCGAACAGCAGGCCATCCGTCCAGCTGCCGGCGAGCTCGCCGTCGGCGGCGAGGATGTCCAGCGCGGTCTGATGCAGGTCAACATCGAGGTCGGACCAGAACACCTTGGTCACCGACGATTCGGCGCCCAGCTCACCGCCGTCGGCCAGCCGCGTCACCGTGGCGAAGGTCTGCAGCCGGTAGGCCTGCGCCTTGATCCAGCCGTCGGCCACCCGGTCTGCGAACCCGGGGGGCGAGCCGCTGTCCTGCCACAGTCGCACCAGCCGCTCGGCGGTCGCCAGGAATCGCGCCGGGCTGCGCAGCGACATGCCCCGCTCGTTGCTCGAGGTGCTCATCGCCGCCCGCCAACCCTCGTTCGGGGTGCCGATCACGTCGTGGTCGGGGACGAACACGTCGTCGAGGAAGATCTCGCCGAACCCGGTATCGCCGCCCAGCTGCACGATGGGCCGCACGGTGACGCCCTTCGCCTTCAGGTCGAACATGAAGTACGTCAGGCCGTTGTGCCGCTCGGCTTCCGGGTCCGACCGGAACAGCCCGAAGCCCATCTCGGCGAACGGCGCGCGCGAACTCCAGATCTTCTGCCCGTTGAGCAGCCAGCCGCCGTCGGTCTTGGTCGCGGTGGATCGCAGCGAGGCCAGGTCGCTGCCGGACTCCGGCTCCGACCACGCCTGCGCCCAGATCTGTTCGCCGCTGGCCATTTTCGGCAGGATTCGGTCCAGCTGCTCGGAAGTGCCGTGCGCGAACAGCGTGGGCGCCAGCATCGAGGTGCCGTTGGCGCTGGCCCGGCCCGGGGCGCCGGCGCGGAAGTACTCCTCCTCGAACACCACCCAATGCAACAGCGGCGCATCGCGGCCGCCGTATTTCTTCGGCCAGGTGATCACCGACAGCCCGGCATCGAACAGCACCCGGTCCCAGTGCCGGTGCTGCGCGAAACCTTCGGCGTTGTCGTAGGACTTCGTCGGGATCGACTCGGCGTTGGCGGACAAGAACTCACGGACCTCGGCCGCAAACGCCTGGGTCTCCTCGTCTAATTCCAGATCCATTCAGGCCAGCTCTCGCAGTTGGGGTTTGACCACCTTGCCGCCCGGATTGCGCGGCAACGCGTCGACGAACCGCACCGAACGCGGTGCCTTGAAGTTCGCCAAATGTTCACGGGTGTAAGCGATCACGGATTGTTCGTCGAGGTCGGCGCCGGGCCGGGTCACCACGAAGGCCCGGCCGACCTCGCCGAGGCGCTCGTCGGGGACGCCGATCACCGCGGCGTCGGCGATCCCCGTCATCCGGGCGAGCACCTGCTCGACCTCGGCGGGGTACACGTTGAAGCCGCCGCAGATGTACATGTCCTTGAGCCGGTCGGTGATGCGCAAATTGCCTGCCGCGTCGACGGCGCCGATGTCACCGGTGTGCAGCCAACCGTCGGCGTCGATGGCCGCCGCCGTGGCGTCCGGGTCATCGAGGTAGCCCAGCATCACGTTCGGCCCGCGCAGCAGCACCTCACCCGCTTCGCCGGGAGCGCTTGAGTCGATACGCAATTCGAAGTCGGCGAACGGGCGCCCGCAGGTGGTGGCGACGGTGACGGCGTCGTCGTCGGCGCGGCACATCGTGCCCATCCCGTTGGCCTCGGTGAGGCCGTACGCCGTCAGCACGATGTCGATGTCGAGTTCGGATTGCATGCGCTCCACCAGCACGACGGGCACGGTGGCCGCCCCTGTCACCGCGAACCGCAGCGAACTCAGGTCGTAGTCCCCGCGCTGCGGATGGTCCAGCAGGGTCTGGTAAATGGTGGGCGGTCCCGGCAACACGGTGATGCGGTGCCGCTCGATCGCCTGCAGCGCGCGCAGTGGGTCGAACGTCAGGTGCGGGATCAGCGTCGCGCCGGTCTGCAGACAGGCCAGGATGCCCGCCTTGTAGCCGAAGTTGTGGAAGAACGGGTTGATGCACAGGTAGCGGTCGTCGCTGGTGATCTTGCCGTTGGCCGCCCACGACGCCGATGCCGACAACGACTGCCGGTGCGCGCACAGCACCCCTTTGCTGCGGCCGGTGGTGCCCGAGGTGAACAGGATGTCGCTGACGTCCTCGGGCGTGACGGCGGCGGCGCGGGTGGCGACAGACTCGAGGTCGGTGCCCTGCGTGACGAAGTCGTCCCACGTCCCTGAAACGGGATCGTCGGCCTCGACCGGAATCCGGACGACGTGCCGCAGCGCGGGCAAGGCATCCCGATCCAGATCGGCGACGCGATCGTGGCCCAGGAACGTGCCCATCCCGAACAGCACGGGCGCCGCGGTGCGGGCCAGGATGTCGGCGGCTTCCTCGGCGGTATAACGGGTGTTCAGCGGCACCATCGCCGCGCCGGCGTGGTGGACGGCCAGGCAGGCGACCACCCAGTGCCAGGTGTTGGGCGACCAGATGGCCACCCGGTCGCCCGACCGCACGCCGAGGGCGATCAACGCGGCGGCCGCCCGGCGAACCTCGTCGCGCAGGGCCGCGGCCGTGAACGAACGCTCGTCGGTGATCAACGCGTCGTGGTCGGGAAACCGACTCGCAAAACGGTCCAGCGCCGCGGGAATCGTGCGGACATCGCCGGTCATCGAGACTGCTCCTACCTGGATTGCCCGGTTCCTCCCACGCCGCTGCGCGGCGCGCATCGTCACCGAGCCGACAAAGCAAGTGCTTGGTAGGTTAGCCTACAGGGCATGCAGGACGTCGAGGAGTTCCGGGCGGAGGTTCGCCGATGGCTCGCCGACAATCTGGTCGGCGAATTCGCAGCTCTCAAGGGTCTTGGCGGACCGGGGCGCGAACATGAGGCGTTCGAGGAGCGCCGGGCATGGAACCAGCATCTCGCCAAGGCCGGTCTCACCTGCCTGGGCTGGCCCGTCGAGCACGGCGGCCGCGGGCTGTCGACCGCGCACCGGGTGGCGTTCTATGAGGAGTACGCGAAAGCCGACGCGCCGGACAAGGTCAACCACTTCGGCGAGGAGCTGCTCGGCCCGACGCTGATCGCCTTCGGGACGCCCGAGCAGCAGCAGCGGTTCCTGCCCAAGATCCTCGACGTCACCGAGCTGTGGTGCCAGGGCTATTCCGAACCTGGCGCCGGCAGCGACCTGGCCAACGTGTCCACCACCGCCGAGCTGGACGGCGACCAGTGGGTGATCAACGGCCAGAAGGTGTGGACCTCGTTGGCGCACTGGGCGCAGTGGTGTTTCGTGGTCGCCCGCACGGAGAAGGGGTCCAAGCGGCACGCCGGGCTTTCCTACCTGCTGGTGCCGTTGGATCAGCCCGGGGTGCAGGTGCGCCCGATCATCCAGCTCACCGGTGACTCGGAGTTCAACGAGGTCTTCTTCGACGACGCCCGCACCGACGCCAACCTGGTGGTCGGCCAGCCCGGCGACGGCTGGCGGGTCGCGATGGGCACGCTGACCTTCGAGCGCGGGGTGTCGACGCTTGGGCAGCAGATCCGCTACGCCCGTGAGCTTTCCAACCTCGCCGACCTGGCGCGTCGCAACGGCGCCGCCGACGACCCCTTCATCCGCGAGCGGCTGACCCGCGCGTGGACCGGGTTGCGCGCGATGCGCAGCTACGCGTTGGCCACCATGGACGTCGAAGGAGGCGGCCAGGCCGCCGGGAAAGATAACGTGTCGAAGTTGTTGTGGGCCAATTGGCATCGCGCGCTGGGGGAGCTGGCGATGGACGTGATCGGCAAGCCGGGGCTGACCCTGTCCGACGGTGAATTCGACGAATGGCAGCGACTGTTCCTGTTCACCCGCGCGGACACCATCTACGGCGGATCCAACGAGATCCAGCGCAACATCATCGCCGAGCGCGTGCTCGGCCTGCCCCGGGAGGTAAAGGGATGAGCCTGTCCGAAGCTCCGAAAGAGGTTGCCGGGCATGGGCTTTTGCAGGGCAAGGTCGTCGTCGTCACCGCGGCGGCGGGCACCGGCATCGGCGCGGCGACCGCGAAGCGGGCGCTGGCCGAGGGTGCCGACGTCGTGGTGTCCGACCACCACGAGCGCCGGCTGGGGGAGACCGTCGAGGAGCTGTCCGCGCTGGGCCTGGGCCGGGTCGAGAGCGTGCTGTGCGACGTGACGTCCACCGCGCAGGTGGACGCGCTGATCGCGTCGACAACGGCCCGGATGGGCCGGCTCGACGTGCTGGTCAACAACGCCGGGCTGGGCGGTCAGACCCCGGTGGTGGACATGACCGACGACGAGTGGGACCGCGTCCTGGACGTCACCCTGTCGTCGGTGTTCCGGGCCACCCGGGCGGCGCTGCGCTACTTCCGCGAGGCCGCGCACGGGGGCGTGATCGTCAACAACGCAAGCGTCTTGGGCTGGCGGGCACAGCACTCGCAGTCGCACTACGCGGCCGCTAAGGCGGGGGTGATGGCCTTGACCCGTTGCAGCGCAATCGAAGCGGTCGAATACGGGGTGCGGATCAACGCGGTGTCGCCGAGCATCGCCCGGCACAAGTTCCTCGACAAGACCACCTCGGCCGACCTGCTGGACCGGCTGTCCGCGGGCGAAGCGTTCGGGCGGGCCGCCGAGCCGTGGGAGGTGGCCGCCACCATCGCGTTCCTGGCCAGCGACTACTCCAGCTACCTCACCGGCGAGGTCATCTCGGTGTCCAGTCAGCATCCGTGATCGGATCGCTGGCCAAGCAAGCGCTTGGTTGATATCCTGGCCGGGTGGATCGAGTTGCCGGTCAGGCGAACAGCCGCCGCGACGAGTTGTTGGACCTCGCCGCGACGATGTTCGCCGAGCGCGGCCTGCGTGCCACCACCGTGCGCGACATCGCCGACAGCGCCGGGATCCTGTCCGGCAGCCTCTATCACCACTTCTCCTCCAAAGAGGAGATGGTCGACGAGCTGCTGCGCAGCTTCCTGGACTGGTTGTTCGCCCGCTACCGCGAGATCGTGGACAGCGAGGCCAACCCGCTCGAGCGGCTCAAGGGGCTGTTCATGGCGTCGTTCGAGGCCATCGAGCATCGGCACGCGCAGGTCGTCATCTATCAGGACGAAGCCCAACGGTTGTTGTCGCAACCCCGGTTCTCCTACATCGAGGACATGAACCGGCAGCAACGCAAGATGTGGGTCGAGGTGATCAACCAGGGCATCGACGAGGGCTACTTCCAGACCGACCTCAACGTCGACCTCGTCTACCGTTTCATTCGTGACACCACCTGGGTGTCGGTGCGCTGGTATCAGCCCGGCGGACCGCTGACCGCGAACCAGGTTGGCGAGCAATATCTCGCCATCGTTCTTGGCGGAATTACCAAGGAAGGGAACTGAACTATGGCTGAGGCGTACGTCATTGACGCTGTGCGCACCGCGGTTGGCAAGCGGGGCGGCTCGCTGTCCGGCATACATCCCGTCGACCTCGGCGCGCTCGGATGGCGCGGACTGCTCGACCGGGTCGACGTCGACCCCGCCGCCGTCGAGGACGTGATCGCCGGCTGCGTCGACGCCATCGGCGCGCAGGCGGGCAACATCGCCCGGCTCTCGTGGCTGGCCGCGGGCTATCCCGAGGAGGTGCCCGGCGTCACCGTGGACCGGCAGTGCGGCTCCAGCCAGCAGGCGATTTCCTTTGGCGCACAGGCGATCATGGCCGGCACCGCGGACCTCATCGTGGCCGGCGGCGTGCAGAACATGAGCCAGATCCCGATCTCGTCGGCGATGACGGTCGGCGAGCAGTTCGGGTTCACCTCGCCGACCAACGAATCCAAGCAGTGGCTGCACCGCTACGGCGACCAGGAGATCTCGCAGTTCCGCGGCTCGGAGCTGATCGCCGAGAAGTGGAACCTGTCGCGCGAGGAGATGGAGCGCTACGCGCTGACCAGCCACGAGCGCGCGTTCGCCGCGATCCGCGCCGGTCACTTCGACAACGAAATCATCACCGTCGAAACGGAATCCGGGCCGTTCCGGGTGGACGAGGGTCCGCGCGAGTCGTCGCTGGAGAAGATGGCCGGCCTCAAGACCCTCGTCGAGGGCGGCCGGTTGACGGCGGCGATGGCCAGCCAGATCTCCGACGGAGCGAGCGCGGTGCTGCTGGCCTCCGAGCAGGCGGTCAAGGACCACAACCTGACGCCGCGGGCCCGCATCCACCACATCAGCGCCCGCGCCGCCGACCCGGTGTTCATGCTGACCGGTCCGATCCCGGCCACCCGCTACGCGCTGGAAAAGACCGGGCTGTCCATCGACGACATCGACACCGTCGAGATCAACGAGGCGTTCGCTCCGGTGGTTCTGGCCTGGCTCAAGGAGATCAAGGCCGACCCCGAGAAAGTCAACCCCAACGGCGGTGCGATCGCGCTCGGTCACCCACTGGGCGCCACCGGCGCCAAGCTGTTCGCCACCATGCTCAACGAACTCGAGCGCGTCGGCGGCCGCTATGGCCTGCAGACGATGTGCGAGGGCGGGGGCACCGCGAACGTCACCATCATCGAGCGGCTGTAAACCATTGCGCCGAGCCGGTATTCGGCGCGGTGTTCGACATTACGGGGTCGCCAGCACCAGGCCGATCCCGCCGAGGGCCAACAGCCAACTGGTGAAGCTGCCGACCAAGAAGTACTCGGTCACCTCGTCGATCCCGACGTCGCCGTTGCGGCCTTGCTGGGCGTTCAACTCCGGGAACCGGATGATGCCCTTGGCGGCGACGACCGCGCTGGCGGCGGCCACCTGCCCGCCGACACCCAGGCTCAAGATCAGTAGCCGTTCCATCGGGCCCAACAGCCGCCCGCCCTTGAGCTTGTCCGATGGTTGCGGTTCGCCGACCGGCCGTACCGCTCCCACGGAACCGAGCACCAGGCGCACGAGCTGGTTCGCGGTCGCGAATTGCACCAGCACCACGCCGACAACCATGAGCAGCCGAGTGGGCGTGACATGGCCGAGCGGCAAGTGCACCCAGCTCACCCACCGCGCGATGCCGCCGTTGACCGTCGACGACCATCCGGACAGCAACGTCAACAGCGCCAGCGTTGCGGCGAACACCGCCAGCGGCGCGCCCTGGTGGCCGCCGCTACGTTCGCTGCGCGCGCAGAGCCCTTCCCATGCGACGACCGACGCGGCGGCCAGGACGAGCAGCGGGATGTCGCCGGCATGCCACAGGGCGCCCAGCACCAAGAACACCGCCACCGCGGCGGGTCCGACCGCCAGCGAGACCCACATCGGGCGGAACGCCCGCCGACACAGGTCGGCGATGCCGAGCGCCGTGAGCAGGACGGCGACGGCGCTCACGGCAGACCCCGCAGGTAGTGGCTGGCAAGGACGATGAGATCCAAACCGTCACGGCTCGAGCGCTGCGAGACCGCCGACGGGCTGATCCCCTCGGCGGCCGCGAGGTCCCTTTTGGTCCGGCCGGCCATCAATCCCCTCACAATCCGCAACGATCTCTCATCGAGCGATCCAAGCAGATGGTCCCGACAAATCAGGGCGGCGTTGACCGCGGCGACGTCGGTGCGCGTCTCCGCGGCCGCCCGAAATGTCGTGCGCACCAGCGAGAAGCCGGGCTGCCGCTGCGCCTCCGCCGTCTGCTGGATGGCCTCCCTCGCGGCCCACCACCCGGGCCCGTCCTGGATTCCCGCGTCGGCGTCGAGGACGGTCACCGCGCCCCATCCGAGCCCGAAGCGGACGTCGACCTCGGGCGCAAGTAACAGCCGCACGGTCAACGCCGCATCGATTGCACCGCCCAGGGCGGGGTAGCTGCCCTGGAACTCATCCCCCACGGTGAAGGACGGCGGGTCGATGGCGCCGTTCGCGACCTGGCCCAGCGCGGAGGCGACACGTCGATGCAGGGCCGGCCGGTCGCCGGCACGCCGGGACCCCACCACGTCGCCGATCAGCGTCGCCCGCATTGAAGGTATAGTCTTCACCCTAGCCATATGAAGATTATAGCTTCATTTCACCGATATTCAGATCATAGCTTAACCCGCGCGCGTACGGTCGAGGCGCCGTTCAGTTCGCCGGCTGGTCTTTGACCCTGAGGTAACCCGCTATGCCGACCCGTTCGAAGGTGCGGCGGCGGGAAGCCGATAGCAGGGGGAGGGCGTCCGCCGCGTCGATGATCTCGGGGTGCACCACCGGATATGTCTCGCCCTGGGACGCGATGGTCGCGCGTCCCGCGGCGCGCACGTTTTGCAGCCAATCCACGTCTGTGCCGTAGGGCAGCGGTATGACGAAGCCGTCGTCGATGCGCTCGGCGACGACCGGTGTGGTGTACGCCTTGCCCGACCGCCGTCCGGTGTGCTCTATCGCCGCTGCATACCAGTTCTTGCGGCCGGCCAGCCGCAGCATGAGCGGGTTGAGCAGGTATCTGTTGGAGGTTCGGACCGCGTTCAAGAGCGGGGTCGGCCAGGTTTCCGGTGCCAGCGTCATCATCCCTCCAGGGTGACGTGGCGTCGCGGCCGCGGCCAGGGTCTTTAGTCGCCCGCTTCGACGAGCGCAGACGCCGCCTTCAGGTGTGCGATCGCGTCGCGCACAACCGAGTCGATCAGCTCGGCGCATGACGGCAGGTCCTCCAGGATGCCGGCCACCTGTCCGGAGGCGAGCACCCCGGCGTCGGTGTTGCCTTCGACCAGGCCGGCCTTCAGCAGCATCGGGGTGTTGGCCGCCATCACCACCTGGGACCAGGTCAGCTCCTTGCCGTGGCGCATCGCCAGGCCGTCGCGGATCATCGACCGCCAGGTCATCTGCGACATGTGTTTGAACTTTGCCGCGTTGCGCACGGCCGCGGTGAGACCCCTTACCGGTGAACCGCTTTCGAGCCTCTCGACCAGGCCGGTGCGCAGCACGCGGTGCGGCATGCCGTCGACGCGCGTGGTGACCACCGTGCCGTCGAGCGCCGCCTCCAGGTAGCGCCGCTTGACCTCGTCGGGCACCGTCGAGTCCGAGGTCAGCAGGAAGCGCGTGCCCATCGCCACGCCGGCCGCCCCGTAGCTCAGCGCGGCCGCGAGCCCGCGCCCGTCGAAGAAGCCCCCCGCGGCGATCACGGGGATCCCGGTGCCCTGCACGGCATCCAGCACCGACGGCAGCAGCAGCGTCGTGGCCACGGGCCCGGTGTGTCCACCACCCTCGCCGCCCTGCACGATCATCGCGTCGGCGCCCCAGGCCGCCACCTTTTTAGCGTGCTTGGCGGCACCGATCGACGGAATCACCACCGCGCCCGCCTCTTTCAGCCGGGCGATCAGCTCCTGCTTGGGCGCCAGGGCGAAGGACGCCACCTTCACGCCCTCGCGGATCATCAGATCGACGCGGTCGCCGGCGTCCGCGGCGTCGGCGCGGATGTTCACCCCGAACGGCTTGTCGGTGGCGGCCTTGACCTTGCCGATGGCCGTCGCCAATTCGTCCAGCGTCATGGTGGCCGAGGCCAGGATGCCCAGCCCGCCCGCGTTGGCCGTGGCGGCCACCAGTCGCGCGCCGGCCACCCAGCCCATTCCGGTTTGCACCACCGGGTGCTCGACACCGACCAGCTCGGTCAGCGGCGTACGCAGCCTGTTCAACGTATCTCCCTGTCGCGCAGCGACTTCGGATCGATGACCTCGCGGATCAGCCGGAGTTCCTCGTCGGTCGGCTGCCTGGTCTCTTCCGCCTCGTCCACGCCGTGCACCTCGAACGACGTGGCCTCGCGGACGTCGTCGGGCGAGACCCCGGGATGCAGGGACACCGCGCGCATGGTGTGGTCCGGACCGCCGAAGTCGAACACCCCCAGGTTGGACACGACGCGGTGGGTGTTGGCGAAGCGGAACGCCGGGTTGTCCGGATCCACCTTGTCCCAGCCGATGCCGCAGATCACGTCGACCGCCTCGCAGAACACCCGCTTCGAATGGTTGCCCACCCAGTAACTGGTCGCGTGGTTGATCGCGTTGCCGGGCGCTCCCCGCAGGCCGAACATCTGGCGGGTCGGGTGTTGCAGCGGGCCGAACGCCGAGATGTTCTGATTGCCAAAGCGGTCAACCTGATTGGCGCCCATCACCACGTGCCGCCGGCCCCAGGCCAGTGTCTCGAACACCCGGCCGAACGGCATCCAGCCCTCGACGGGTCCGGTCTTGCCCAGGGCCGGGGTGTCCGCCAGCAGTTGCGCCTCGCCGTCGGTCAGCAGGATGTCCGGTGAAAAAGTCAATCGCGCCAGCCGCGCCCCGACCGAGGCCATGTTCGTCATCGGGCTGACCATGATTTCGCCCGAGTTCCTGAATAGCTCGGCGCACGCGACCGCGCACACCTCGGCGCGGGTGGTGCTCATTTGGCCGCCTCCTCTGCGAATGCGCGGACCGCCGCCTGGTAATCGTCCTCGCTGCCCGACAGGTAGGTCTGGACGAACTTCTGCCAGCCCTCTTCGGTCGAGGCGGCCTCGGCGTAATGCCGCTGGAATTTCTCGTCGCGACCGTAATCCGGTGCCGCGGTGGTGAAGTGTGCGCCGCCGGGGGCCTCCACGACGGAGTCGACCATCATCCGATTCACCAGCAGGGCCTGGGGGGGAACGGCTTTGACCAGCTCCTCGGTGGAGACGACGCGCTCCACCGACAGGAAGCGCTTGTCGGCGGCCATCAGGAAGAGGTCGTCGAAGTACGGATCGATCCCCGTGTAGGCCGCATTGCCGCGGCTGTCACCGAGATTGAGGTGCACGAAGGCCGCGTCCAGGCGCAGCGCCGGCATGGCGATCAGCGTCTCGTGCCCGCCCTCCGGCGCGGGGTACGGGCTGGTCACGGTCTGCAGCTCGCCCTCCCAAAAGTCGGGGACCGAGCTGCCCAGCCCGGCCCGAATCGGCAGGAACGGCAGGCGTTGCGAGGCGGCTTGCAGGCCGCAGCGCAGCATGCCCTCGTCCATTTCCCGGGCCTCGATCGCGCCGCTGGTGCGGGCCTTGGCGAACCAGGGGTCGTAGAACGGCGGGGAATCCAGGGAGACGAACCCGTAGTAGACGCGCTTGACCTTGCCG
>NZ_LZJA01000105.1:0-14206 GCF_001666785.1 Mycobacterium sp. E3305
GCAGGTATGGCGTGCCGGCGAAGCCGACCAGGCCCAGGTTGATGCCCGGCGTGAGCTGACTGGCGAACTGGCCGGCCGCCTCCTCGGCGGCCTTGAGCCGGTTCGGCGGGACGTCGGTGGAGGCCATGGACTCCGAGACATCGATCACCAGCATCACGACAGCCCGGTTGAGCGGGATCCGGACGTCGGACGTCGGCCCGGCCATCGCGGTGGTCAGCAGCACCAGCGACGTGGCCAACAGGATCGTCGGCACGTGCCGCCAGCGGCTGGGGCGCGCCGGCGCGACCCGCTCCAGCACCTCCATGTTGGCGAACCGCAGGACGCGGCGGCGGCGGGCGAACTGCAGCACGACGTAGATGCCCAGGACCAGCAGAACGGCCAGCAGGAACAGGAAGAACCACGCGTTCTGAAAGCCGGTGACCGACACGGGGCCCAGCAGGGGCAACTTCATGTGCAGCCACACTATGCGCCCGGTAGGCCCCGTGCACTCTCCCGCGGGTCAGCCGGCGACGAGGTCGCGGCGCTGCGTGAACTTGATGTCCAGGCTGCGGAGATGGGTCTGCAGCCCGGCGTCCTGGATCGGGATCAGGTGTGCGGCCTGTCCGGTCTCGTTGTAGTGGGCGTGCCACATGCCCGGCGGCGTGGTGAAGGCGCAGCCGGCGCGCCAGTCCACCCGGGTGGGGTCGACGATGTCGCCGTGCTCGTCGAGGCGGGTGCCCAGCAGGGTGTAGCAGCCGCTGGCCGGCGCGTCGAGGATCAGGTCCAGGGCCACCGACTGGTGCCGGTGCGGGCGCTGCACCTGGTTCGGCGGCAGGACGCCGAACATCGCCCACAGCACGTGGGTGATGGTCAGCGTCTGCTCCTGGTTGGTGTTGGCCAGCAGCACGCTGACCCGGCTCTTCTCGTTGGCGCCCGGGCGTGACGCGATCTCCTCCAGCTTCGCGACGGCGTCCGAGCGGCGGAACTTGGTGGCGCGGAACCGCGGCCGGGTGGCGTCGGCGCCCAGGTAGCGCATCAGCGGCTCGTCGTGCACCCAGTACATGGCCGTGTCGGTGGCCGCGTAGAAGACCGAGTGGGTGCCGGCGGGCAACGTCAGGAAGTCCCCCTTCTCCCACTGCACCAGTTGCCCGTTGACCGCGGCGAAGCCCCGCCCGTACAGCACGTAGTAAAGCTGCGAGGTGGCGTTGGGGCTCGTATCGACCTGCTCGCCCGGACGGATGCGCACGAAGTTGGCCAGCAGCGCGGGGCTGGTCGCGGCGCCGGTGTCGATGCCCAGCTCCTTGGACAGATCCAGCGGGATCACACCGGTCGGCTGATCGGTGTAGGTATCCGCATCGAACCGGGTAACCGGCACCTGCGGGACGTGGCCCGAGCCGATCGGGTTGGCGGCCTTCGAGTACTCGAAGTACTCCGCGTCGGAGGCCCAGTCCTGGAAACGACCTTCGAAGCCGTATTCGGCGACGTTGATCATCGGCGCCGGGATCGTCGGATCCAGGTTCGGGGTCACGGATTGTTCGGTGACGGGCATTTTCGCGGCTCCTTCGGCCTGCTCGCGGGCTTCTTCGATGCGTCTCATGTTTCTTTCGTATCTATCTTGTATCTCAGTTGTCGCCCTGTCAAGGGTTTCGGTGGTGTACCGTCACCACACTGCTGGGATACGACTTAGCTACCGGAAGGCTGGATGGCACCGATCGACCCGCGGCCGGCCACGGCCAAGGACCGCGCACTGGACTACGTCAAGACGCAGGTGCTCACCGGCGCGTTCCCGGGCGGGGAGCTGATCAGCGAGGGCGACGTCGCCACGGCGCTCGGAATGTCGCGCACGCCGGTGCGCGAGGCGTTCCTGCGGCTGGAGGCCGAGGGGCTGCTGCGGCTGTACCCGCAGCGGGGCGCCCTGGTCGTCCCGGTGTCCCCGGACGAGGTCCGGTCGGTGATGGAGGCCCGGCTGGTCCTGGAGCAGTTCGCGGCGACCAAGGTGGTCGGCCGCGGGACCGCCTCGTGCGCCGCGATTTTCGATCGGCTCTCCGGCGAGCTTCGGCGGCAGCGCGCCGCCGCCGACCGCTCCGATTGGCCCGACTTCCTCGATGCCGACCGCGCCTTCCACGCCATCACCCTGGCCGAATCGGGGAACGCCATTCTGGCGGGTTTCCACGCGTCGCTGCGGGACCGGCAGATGCGGATGATCGGCGAATCGGCGCTCCGCGATCCGGACCGGGTCACGACCATCATCGACGAGCACCGCGAGATCGCCGAGGCACTGCGCGACGGTGACGGCCCGCGAGCGTCGCGCGCGGTGCAGACCCACCTGGCCAGCACGGTGCGCGCCATCGGGCTGGCTTCCGATCTGATTTGAGCTCAGGCGAATTGTGTTAGAAGTCGCCTGATTCGGGGAAGTCCCGTCGAAGATGGTGCCCACCCCGGGCGCCGCTACGACAGGAGCTCGAAGTGATCACATCCATAATCCTCGCCCTCATCGTGGGCGCGATCATCGGTTTGGTCGCGCGCCTCGTGATGCCGGGCAAGCAGAACGTAGGCATGATCATGACGGTCGTGCTCGGCGCGGTCGGCGGCCTGATCGGCTCATGGGCCGCCAGCCAATTCGGTTACCACAACGCCAACGGCGGGGTGGCCTGGGTTCCGTTCTTCGTCGGGGTGGGCGCCGCCATCGTCCTGATCGCGCTGTACGAAGCGCTGACCGGTCGCCGCACCGGCACCCGGCTGACCCGTTAACCGGTCGGCCGAAAGCTGCGCCGCTCACCCGGATTTCGGGCGGGCGGCGTCAGCCTGCTATCAGCACCGCGTAGCGCGGCTTGATCACGTCGTCGATGATCGCCAGCCGCTCGTCGAAAGGAAGGAACGCCGACTTCATCGCGTTGATGGTGAACCGCTCGAGGTCGCTCCAGCCGTAGCCGAAAGCCTCGACCAAACGCCACATTTCGAGGCTCATCGTGGTATCGCTCATCAGGCGGTTGTCGGTGTTGACGGTCACCCGGAACCGGGTGCGGGCCAACAGGTCGAACGGGTGGTCCGCGATGCTCTTCACGGCGCCGGTCTGCACGTTGGAACTCGGGCACAGCTCCAACGGAATCCGCTTGTCCCGCAGGATGGCCGCCTGCTGGCCCAGCCGGACGCGACCGTCTTCTAGGACCTCGATGTCGTCGACGATACGCACCCCGTGGCCAAGGCGGTCGGCGCCGCAGAACGCGATCGCCTCGTGGATCGACGGCAGCCCGAAGGCCTCGCCCGCGTGAATGGTGAAGCGCGCGTTGTGGTCTCGCATGTACTCGAAGGCGTCCAGGTGCCGCGTCGGCGGGTTGCCCGCCTCGGCCCCGGCGATGTCGAACCCCACAACACCCTTGTCCCGGAACCGGATTGCCAGCTCGGCGATCTCCCGGGACACCGCGGCGTGCCGCATGGCGGTGACCAGCAGCCGCACCACGATCGGCCGGCCCGCGGCGGCGCAGGCCTGCTCGCCGTCGGCGAAACCGGCCAGCACGGCGTCCACGATCTCGTCGAACGACAGGCCCCGGTCGATGTGTAGTTCCGGCGCGAACCGGATCTCGGCGTACACCACCGAATCGGCGGCCAAATCTTCGACGCACTCGTAGGCGACACGATGCAGCGCGTCGGCCGTCTGCATGACCGCCACGGTGTGCGAGAAGGGCTCCAGGTAGCGCTCCAGCGAGCCGCTGTGCGACCGGGTGCGAAACCAGGTGGCCAGCTCGTCGACGTCGGTGGTGGGCAGCCCGTCGTAGCCGGTCTGGCCGGCGATTTCGACCACGGTCGACGGGCGCAGTCCCCCGTCGAGGTGATCGTGCAGCAGCGCCTTGGGCGCCCGCTTGATCTGCTCGAGGCCCAGCGGTGTTGTCACGTCAGGATCCGATCGATGACCAACGGCCGCGGATCGGGCGCCGAGTCGCCGACTCGGTAGCCGCCGTCCAATTCGGACAGCGCGGCGCCGAAGCGCTCCGGGGTGTCGGTATAGAGGGTGAACAGCGGCGCGCCGGGCGCCACGGGGTCGCCGGGGCGGCGATGGATCCGGATGCCGGCGCCGGCCTGCACCCGTTCGCCCGGACGGGATCTGCCCGCACCGAGCCGCCAAGCCGCCTGCCCCACTGCCATCGCGTCGATATCGCCCATTGTGCCGCCCCGCCCCGCGGCCACGGTCTCGGAATGCGCACCGATCGGCAACGGAACCGACAGATCCCCGCCCTGAGCCGCGACGAGCCGGCGGAATCGGTCCATCGCGGTGCCGTCGCGCAGCGTCGCGGCGGGGTCGCGGCCGTCGAGCCCGGCCAGCTCGAGCATCTCGCCGGCCAGGCGCACCGTCAGCTCGACCACGTCGGGCGGCCCGCCGCCGGCCAGCACGTCCAGCGCCTCGGCGACCTCGAGGGCGTTGCCGACGGTCGCGCCCAGCGGGGTGTTCATATCGGTCAGCAGCGCGCGGGTCGGCACGTCGTGCGCCGCGCCCAGCTCCACCATGGTGTGGGCCAGCTCGCGGCACCGGTCCGGAGAACGCAGCAGGGCTCCGGAGCCCACCTTCACGTCGAGCACCAGGGCGCCGGTCCCCTCGGCCAGCTTCTTGCTCATCACCGAGCTGGCGATCAGGGGCAGCGACTCGACGGTCGCGGTGACGTCGCGCAGCGCGTACAGCTTGGCGTCGGCCGGGGCCAGCTCGCCGGCGGCGAAGATGGCCGCGCCGACGTCGAGCAGTTGCGCGCGCACCCGCCGGTTGGACAGCACGGGGGTGAACCCGGCGATCGCCTCGAGCTTGTCCAGGGTGCCGCCGGTGTGCCCGAGCCCGCGCCCCGACGCCTGGGGCACTGCCGCACCGCAGGCGGCGACGACGGCCACCAGGGGCAGGGTGATCTTGTCCCCCACGCCGCCGGTGGAGTGCTTGTCGACGGTGGGCATCGGCAGGTCGCGGAAGTCCAGCCGCGGGCCGGAGGCCAGCATGGCCGCGGTCCAGCGGGCGGTCTCGCCGCGGTCCATGCCGCGCAGGAAGATCGCCATCAGCAGCGCCGACATCTGTTCCTCGGCCACCCGGCCGTGGGTGTAGGCGTCGACGACCCACGCGATGGCGGCATCGGACAGCCGGCCGCCGTCGCGCTTGGTTCGGATCACCGTCGGCGCGTCGAATGCGTGGTCGGTCAACGGGGTTCCCGCGGCAGGTCGGCGTCGAAGGCGTCGGGCAGCAGCTCGCCGAGGCGGCGGGGCCCGGCCGGGTGGTCGATCAGCAGCTCGGGGCCGCCGTGCTCGAGGAGCAGCTGGCGGCACCGCCCGCAGGGCATCAGCGCGGCCCCTCGGCCGTCGACGCAGGCCAGCGCGACCAGCCGGCCGCCACCCGTCGCGTGTAGGGCGGACACCACACCGCATTCGGCACAGAGACCAAGGCCATATGAGACGTTCTCCACATTGCAGCCGGTGACGACCCGCCCGTCGTCCACCAGCGCGGCCGCCCCCACCGGGAACCGCGAATAGGGCGCGTAGGCCCCCGCCGCGGCACCGATTGCCATGCGGCGCAGCGCTTTCCAATCGACATCAGGCATACCCGACCCCGCTCAGCTCTTGCCACCCAAGACTGTCACCCTAACCCTGACGGGCGAGTTCGCCCGGCGCACCGCTCGGCGCGGGTCGTCCCCGCGCGGGGTTAGGCTGAACTGGGTCGATGTCAGAAGGCGGTGAGGACTCCGGTGACCACACAGGCGACAACCGCGGATCCGGCGGCACAATCTGCACCCTCGCGCAGGCGGCGACCACCCCGCACCCTGTATCGGGGCGACCCGGGCATGTGGTCGTGGGTGCTGCACCGCATCAGCGGCGCGACGATCTTCTTCTTCCTGTTCGTCCACGTGCTGGACGCCGCGATGCTGCGGGTGAGCCCGCAGACCTACAACGCGGTGATCCACGACTACCAGACCCCGGTCGTCGGCCTGATGGAGTACGGGCTGGTGGCCGCCGTCCTCTTCCACGGGCTGAACGGGATCCGCGTCATCCTGATCGACTTCTGGTCGGAGGGCCCCCGCTACCAGAGGTTGATGTTCTGGATCGTCGGAATCGTCTTCCTGCTGCTGATGGTTCCGGCCGGTGTGGTGACGGGCATTCACATCTTCGAGCACCTGCGATGAGCTCCCCCGACCTGCAGCTGGGCCGCGGCCAGGTGGCCCCGGTCCGCCAGCGCAGCCACGACCGGCCGGCCAGCCTCGACAACCCGCGCTCGCCGCGGCGCCGCGCGGGCATCCCCAACTTCGAGAAGTTCGCCTGGCTGTTCATGCGGTTCTCCGGTGTCGCGCTGATCGTCCTGGCCGTCGGGCACCTGTTCATCATGCTGATGTGGGACAACGGCGTGTACCGCATCGACTTCAACTACGTCGCGCAGCGCTGGGCATCGCCGTTCTGGCAGTTCTGGGACCTCGCCCTGTTGTGGCTGGCGCAGCTGCACGGCGGCAACGGCCTGCGCACCATCATCGACGACTACAGCCGCAAGGACAGCACCCGGTTCTGGCTCAACAGCCTGCTGTTGCTGTCGATGGGGTTCACGTTGGTCCTCGGCACCTACGTGCTGGTGACATTCGACCCGAACATCGGAGGCTGAGGTGATCCAGCAACACCGCTACGACGTGGTCATCGTCGGCGCCGGCGGTGCCGGCATGCGCGCGGCGGTGGAGGCCGGCCCCCGCGTCCGGACCGCCGTACTCACCAAGCTCTACCCCACGCGTAGCCACACCGGCGCCGCCCAAGGGGGCATGTGCGCGGCCCTGGCCAACGTCGAGGACGACAACTGGGAATGGCACACCTTCGACACCGTCAAGGGCGGCGACTACCTCGCCGACCAGGACGCGGTGGAGATCATGTGCAAGGAAGCCATCGACGCCGTGCTCGACCTGGAGAAGATGGGGATGCCGTTCAACCGCACCCCAGAGGGCCGCATCGACCAGCGCCGCTTCGGCGGGCACACCCGCGAGCACGGCAAGGCCCCGGTGCGCCGGGCGTGCTACGCCGCCGACCGCACCGGCCACATGATCCTGCAGACCCTCTACCAGAACTGCGTCAAGCACGACGTGCAGTTCTTCAACGAGTTCTACGCCCTGGACCTGGTTCTGACGCAGACGCCGAGCGGCCCAGTCGCCACCGGCGTGGTGGCCTACGAGCTGGCCACCGGTGAGATCCACGTCTTCCACGCCAAGGCCGTGGTGCTGGCGACCGGCGGCTCGGGCCGGATGTACAAGACCACCTCCAACGCGCACACGCTCACCGGCGACGGCATCGGCATCGTGTTCCGCAAGGGACTTCCGTTGGAGGACATGGAGTTTCACCAGTTCCATCCCACCGGCCTGGCGGGGCTGGGCATCCTGATCTCCGAGGCGGTGCGCGGCGAGGGCGGGCGACTGCTCAACGGCGAGGGCGAGCGCTTCATGGAGCGCTACGCGCCGACCATCGTCGACCTGGCGCCCCGCGACATCGTCGCCCGCTCAATGGTTTTGGAGGTGCTGGAGGGCCGCGGCGCCGGCCCGCACAAGGACTACGTCTACATCGACGTGCGCCACCTCGGCGAGGACGTGCTCGAGGCCAAGCTGCCCGACATCACCGAGTTCGCCCGCACCTACCTGGGCGTCGACCCGGTGCACGAGCTAGTCCCCGTATACCCGACGTGTCACTACGTCATGGGCGGCATCCCCACCACCGTCACCGGACAGGTGTTGCGGGACAACACGTCCACGGTGCCGGGCCTGTACGCGGCCGGCGAGTGCGCGTGTGTGTCGGTGCACGGCGCCAACCGGCTGGGCACCAATTCGCTGTTGGACATCAACGTGTTCGGCCGTCGGGCCGGGATAGCCGCCGCGGACTACGCCGACGGGCACGACTTCGTCGACATGCCGCCCAACCCGGAGGCGATGGTCGTCGGCTGGGTCGGTGACATCTTGAGCGAGCACGGCAACGAGCGGGTGGCCGACATCCGTGGCGCGCTGCAGCAGTCGATGGACAACAACGCCGCCGTGTTCCGCACCGAGGAGACGCTCAAGCAGGCGCTGACCGACATCCACGCGCTCAAGGAGCGGTATTCGCGAATCACGGTGCACGACAAGGGAAAGCGGTTCAATAGCGACCTGCTGGAGGCCATCGAGCTGGGCTTCCTGCTGGAGCTGGCCGAGGTCACCGTGGTCGGCGCGCTGAACCGCAAGGAGTCCCGCGGCGGGCACGCCCGGGAGGACTACCCGAACCGCGACGACGTGAACTACATGCGCCACACCATGGCCTACAAGCAGGGCAGCGACCTGCTGAGCGACATCGCGCTGGACTTCAAGCCCGTCGTGCAGACCCGCTACGAACCGAAGGAACGGAAGTACTGATGACCGACACGGTCGAGGCAGACATCGAGCGGGGACCCGAGCCGCCACTACCGCCGATCCCCGATGGCGCGGTCCTGGTGACCGTGAAGATCGCCCGGTTCAACCCCGACAACCCCGACGCCTTCGCGGAAACCGGTGGCTGGCAAAGCTTTCGGGTGCCCTGCCTGCCCAGCGACCGGCTGCTGAACCTGTTGATCTACATCAAGAGCTACCTGGACGGCACGCTCACCTTCCGGCGCTCCTGCGCCCACGGCGTGTGCGGTTCGGACGCCATGCGCATCAACGGCGTCAACCGGCTGGCCTGCAAGGTGCTGATGCGCGACCTGCTGCCCGAGAAGAAGGGCAAGCAACTCACCATCACGGTCGAACCGATCCGTGGGCTGCCGGTGGAAAAAGACCTGGTGGTCAACATGGAGCCGTTCTTCGACGCCTACCGCGCCGTCAAGCCCTACCTGGTCACCAGCGGCAATCCCCCTACGCGCGAACGCATTCAGAGCCCCACCGACCGCGCCCGCTACGACGACACCACCAAGTGCATCCTGTGCGCGGCCTGCACCACCAGTTGCCCGATCTTCTGGCATGAGGGCAGCTACTACGGCCCGGCGGCGATCGTCAACGCGCACCGGTTCATCTTCGACAGCCGCGACGAAGCCGCCGCCGAGCGCCTGGACATCCTCAACGAGGTCGACGGCGTGTGGCGCTGCCGCACCACGTTCAACTGCACCGAGGCCTGCCCGCGCGGCATCCAGATCACCAAGGCGATCCAAGAGGTCAAGCGCGCGCTGATGTTCACCCGCTGATCATCTGCGCGGGTCGCACAGCTCGTGATGATTGCTTCGGTTGCCGCCCAACCGCTTGGCCTCGTACATCGCCGCGTCGGCGGCGGTGACCAACTCGGCCAGCAGCGATTGCGGTTCGGCTCCGGTGTCGTCGATCTGGGCGCAGGCGGTGCCGATGCTGGCCGTCACCCCCGCGGCCGACGTGGCGATGACCCGACACACCTGCGTGGCCAACGATTCGGCGTTGCAGGTCTTGGCGGTGCCGACCAGCAGGAATTCCTCACCGCCGCTGCGCGCCACCACCGCCTGGTCGTCGCAAGCGGCCAACAGGGCCTGGGCGACTTGAACGAGCGCCCGGTCCCCGGCGGCGTGACCGAGCCTGTCGTTGATCGCTTTGAAATGGTCGAGGTCGATCAGCATGACCACCAGGTGGGAGTCGATGCCCCGGCGCGCCACGATCATCCCGAGCGCCTCGTGCTGGAATGCGCGCCTGTTCAGCAGGCCGGTCAACGGATCCCGGTCGGCCTGCAGCAGATCTCCGGTCAAGGCGCGCATCAGGATCCGGATGGCCAGCGGTAGCGCGATGTTGACTTCGATCACCAGCCACAGATCCACCCCGGCGAGGCTGGGATGCCCGGATCTCGCGAGCGACAACGCCTCCCAGGATCCCACCGCGGCGGCCACCGCGAAGTTGTACAGCACCAATCCGGTGGTGTGAAAGAACGCCATGTAGGCGCCGAAGGTCGCAAAGGCGATGCAGCCGATCAGCGCGGCCAGCGGGTTCGGATGCGCGAGGCACGCCAGCGCGCTGGCGGTGTTGCACGTCAGGCCGAACGCGATGGACTGGCCGCGCGTCGGCCAGCGCCACGCCCACAGGAGCACCCCCGCCACCCCGCCCGCGACGGCCACCCACATCATCGCCACCGGTACCGATCCGCGGGGACCGTCCGAGCCGGCCAGCAGGGCGATCAGGCACAACACCATCGATGCCGAAATGAACGCCATCACGGCCCGAGTGGCGCCGCTGAGGCCTCGCGAAGCGAGGTAGCCGGAGAGCCAGTCGTACTGATCGGCCCGCCGGCTAGACACCGCGGTCATCGTTGACTCGCAATCACACCACCGCTCATCGACGTCGAAAGGCTAGCCGCATGCTACGACTCTCCGGTGCCACGCGAGGCACATTCCGTCCGTCACACTTTGGCGGCCCATCCCGTCTTCAGGGGTATGACACAGAGAACCCGCATCGAGCCCCTGTCCCCCCGGCGCGCCGGCCTGCTGACCCGCGCGATGTACCGGATCGCCGAGCGGCGCTACGGCCAGGTCCCCGAACCGTTCACCGTGACGGCCCACCACCGCAAGCTGATGGTCGCCGGCGCCGTGCACGAGACGATGATCGACCGGGCGTCCAAGGCGCTGCCGGTCGGCGTGCGTGAGCTGGCGGTGTTGTGGACCGCGCGCAGCATCGGCTGTTCGTGGTGCGTCGACTTCGGGTCCATGCTGCAGCGCCTCGACGGCCTGGACATCGAGCGGCTCAAAGACATCGACAACTACGCCAGCTCACCACTTTTCACCGACGACGAGCGCGCCGCGATCCGCTATGCCGACGCGATGAGCACCGATCCGCACGCCGTCACCGACGAGCAGGTCGCCGACCTGCGCGCCCGGTTCGGCGATGCCGGCGTGATCGAGTTGACCTACCAGATCGGCGTGGAGAACATGCGGGCCCGGATGAACACCGCGCTGGGGATCACCGAGCAGGGCTTCAGTTCCGGCGACGCCTGCCGCGTGCCCTGGGCTGACGAAGTCGGGGGATAGCATCCCCGATCGCCGGAAACGGACGTCTCGATCGCTCGCCGGCAGCGGCGCGGACGTGATCGCCCTCGCATGCAACGCCACCACGATCGAACGCGCGGCGGGCGCACCGGCATGCGTCGGGATGGTCGAGGCGACGGCTCGGACGCTGCGACGGCTCGACGTCCGCCGGGTCGGCCTGCTCGCGTCGAGCATCATGGTGTCGTCCGCGGCCTACGAGCGCGGCCTGGCCGAGGTGGGCATCACCGTCGTGGCGCCGGCCCCGTGCGATCAGGAGATCATCGACCGGTTCATCGAATCGCTTCGGCGGTCCCGGACTCCGATCCCCGTCCCGGGGCAATTCCTCCGGGCGATCGCCGCGATCGGCGACGACGTGGACGCGCTGCTGCTGGACTGCAATGAGCTCTTCGGTGTCGTCGACGCCGAGATGGCCGGCAAGCCCGTCGTCGACAGCGTGACCGCGCTGGTCGAGGAATCCGCACGCTTGTTGGTGAATCCGGTCGCCCCCACCCCCGCGGTGACCGACATTGAATCCATTGCCGCTAAACGCCCGTCCCACCGCTGGTCGCTATCGCGTTGGCGGCCACGCCGGCCGCAGCCCAGCGCCGGCGAACTCGTTCGCCTCGGCGATATCCCCTAGGGCGCAAGTCTTTTCGTTGCACACGCCGATCGCGAGAATCGCATCGGCGTGTCTTGACGCCGGTCGTCGCCGACGGCGGCCTCAGCAACCGCCGCCGTCCGGGCGGTGCGACATTGAAGGCATCAGCGCCCACCGCAACGTTGTTCGCGCGCGAAAAGAGCGGCGGGTGAATCTTTTCGCAGAGATCCGAAAACCGCTCGAACGTCGTGATATACAGCGATTACTCCTGGGCTCGTCGCTAGTCACCGCGGGATCGGCCACGGCGGACCGGGGGCCGGCTTGCCGGCGCATACAGGTTGCGGAACTGGTGCGAAGCCAAACGGAGGGGTATGAAGTCACCCTTGGACTGGTCGCTGATCGACTTCCCGGCGCAGGCGCTGATCGCGGTCTCGGTGCTCGGCCTCGTGGTCGCGCTGCTGTGGCGGCGCGAGCGCCGGTGGTGGCTACGGGCGGTGCCGCTGTGCGTGGCTATCGCGGCGGCGGTCGCGGCAGCCTGCTATTTCATAGTGAACTACCGCTGGCATCCCTACCCCGACATCATCCCGTGGACTCTGTTCGCGTGGGGCGGGCTCGCCGCCCTGGTGTCGTGCCTGTCGGCCGTCAGGATGCGTCGGTCCGGCTGGCCGGCACGCGCGCTGATGGTGCTGGGCGTGCTGTGGTCGGTGGTCGTGATCGCCGCGCAGGCCAACATCCACTACGCGGCGTTCACCACCGCACGCAAGCTGGTCAACCCGCTGCTGCACCCAGTCGGCGACCTGTCCTCGGTCACGCCGAGCCAGGCCAGCGCGGTGCGCGCCTCGGCGGGCGGCACCCTCGAACAGCTGTGGCAGCCGCCGGCGAACATGCCCACGGACGGCAAGGTGGTGAAGGCGTCGATTCCGGCTTCGGGAGGGTTCACCCCGCGTGAGGCGCTGATCTACCTGCCCCCGGCATACCTGGCGACGCCGCGGCCCGAATTGCCGGTGCTCGTGGTCATTCCCGGCGACCCGGGGGCGCCGCGCGACTGGATCGACAAGGTGCACATCGACGACGCGCTCGGCCAGTTCGCCGCGCAGCACAAGGGGCTGGCCCCGGTGGTGGTGATGGCCGACCAACAGGGCGTCGCGGAAAACAATCCCAGCTGCGTCGACTCCGCCTGGGGCAGGCCGCAGACCTACCTCGCCGAGGACCTTCCGCGCTGGGTGTCGGCGAACCTGCAAGTGAGCCGGGACCACCGGCAGTGGGGCGTCGGCGGCCTGTCGTCGGGAGGAACCTGCTCGCTGCTGGTGGCCCTTCGCGCCCCCGAGACCTTTCCGAACCTGGTGGACATGTCCGGGCAGCGCGAGCCGATCCTGACCAGCCACGCCGAAATCGTCGCCAAGTTGTTCAACGGCGACGAGGCCGCCTACAACAACGTCACACCGAAGGACATCATGGCCAAGCGGCAGTATCCCGACACCAACGCGCTGATCACGGCGGGCTCCGACGACCGGGTCTACAACCCCCAGCAGCGGGAGATCTACGAGGCCTGCCGGCAGGCCGGCATGAAGGCGCAGTGGCAGGAATTTCCCGGGGGGCACACCTTCGCCGTGTTCCGGGCCTCGTTCGAAGCGGCGATTCCCTGGCTGGCGACGCGCACGGGGCTGACCCAATGACCGCCGCGGTGCTCGACGCACCGACCGCGGTGCTCGACAAGCGCGCCGTCGTGCAGCACAACGCGCGGCGGGCGCTCGCGCTGCTGCGGCAGTCGCCGGTAACCGTCGGGCTGGTCGTCGCGCTGTGGGTGCTCGGCGCGATCACCCACGCGTGGTCGGTGTGGTCGAACAACACCGAGAACTCGCCGGGCATGCCCCACGGCCTCGTTTCGAAAGTCGCCGTCGGCACGTCCCAGCTGGAGCGCGGCTTCTGGTGGACCCCGTTCACCGCCGGGCTGTGGAACGTGTCGCTGGCCGCCTACGTGGTCGCCACGCTGTTCACCCTGGCCGTGGGCGTTTCCGCCGAACGGTTGCTCGGTCCTCGCCGGACCGCGCTGTTCCTGGTGACCGGCCAGGTGCTGAGCAGCCTGCTCGGCGTCGGTGCCGTCGCGCTGCTGGCACACACCGGTGACTCGTGGTTGACCAACCTCGACAAGGAGGTCGCGGTCGGCACCACGCCGGCGCTGGTCTGCCTCGCCGTGGTGATGACGTTCAAGCTGTCGGCGCTCTGGCGACGCCGGCTGCGATTGGTGATGTTCAGCGGCGTAGTGGTGTTCGCGCTGTATTCGGGCACCCTGCTCGACGTCTTGCGGGTTTTCGGCGCGGTGGTCGGACTGCTGCTGGGCTGGCTGCTCTACCGCTCGGAAGCGCGCGCCGCCGTCTCGCCGCCCTCACGCTCGGAGTCCAGGGTGCTGGTGGGCACCGTGGTCGCGGCCACGGCGTTCGGCCCGCTGCTGACCCTGCTCGGTTCCACCGGCGCCTGGCTCGCCTACCCCGGCTACGGCCCGCTGCGGATCTTGCAATCGCTGTTCGCCTCGCCCGCCGAGGACAGCGAGCGCATGCATCAGCTGTGCGCCGACCCCGGGTTGAGTGAAGCGTGCCGGCTGGCGGTCTCGCAGACCTTGGGGACGGGTGTGGGCTCGGCGATCACCTCGGTGGGCCCGGCGCTGC
>NZ_LZJA01000106.1:0-1833 GCF_001666785.1 Mycobacterium sp. E3305
CCAGTGCAGCGCGTCGAGGGCGGCCGCGCAGCCGCTGGCCGCCGCGGTGACCGCTTGCCGGTAGCGCCGGTCGATCAGGTCGCCGGCGGCGAATACGCCGTCCACTGAGGTGCGGCTCGTCTCGTCGCGCGTTCGGACGTAGCCGCGGTCGTCGAGGTCGAGAAGCCCCGTCAATCGATCCGAGCGAGGCATCTGTCCGACGGCGACGAACACTGCGGCAATGTCGATGTCGTAATCGGCGGTGGTATCGGTGTTGCGCACCCGTAGGCCTGTGACGCGGTGTGTGCCGTGGATGGCCAGCACTTCACTGGACGTCAGGATCGTGACCTTCCGATGGGCGCGCAGCCGAGCGACGGCGATTGCCGATGCCCGTAGCCGGGGGCGGTGGTGGACGAGGGTCACGTGCCGGGCACGGTGGACAAGATAACTCGCCTCTTCGACCGCGGCGTCGCCACCGCCGACGACAGCGACCGCGCAACCGGTGAACTGCGCGCCGTCCAGTTTGGCGCTGGTGCTCACTCCGTGGCCCAAGAGGTCGCGCTCGCCCGGCACATCGAGCGGCCGGTCGACGGAGCCCATCGCGAGGACGACGGCTCGGGCGTGGTGCATTTCGTCGTGTATGGCGATCGTCTTGATGTCGCCGTGCAGATCGAATCGGTCGACGTCGCCCGCCTGAAGTTCGGCGCCGAAACGCTGTGCCTGGTAACGCATCGCGGCCGCCAGCGCGGGTCCACACACGGACGGACCGACGCCGGGGTAGTTGTCCACCGGCCCGGCGGCCATCAGCGCACCACCGGGCGCCTCGCCCTCCACGACGAGGGTGTCCAGTCCGGCTCGCGCGGCGTAGATCGCCGCGGTGTAGCCGGCGGGACCCGACCCGACGACGATGACATCACGAACCAGGCTCGCAGAACTCATCAGTCGGTGGTGGCGTGCTGGGTGCGCCGCGCGGCGGCCATACTCGCGGGCCAAGAGTCAGGCCGGCGGTGCCTGGCGTTGGCGAGTTGCGCCGATGGAGTCTGCCAACAGCCACAGGGCCAAGCCCAGCAGCGCGATGTCTTTCATCAGGAATTCGCCATTGGCCGACAGGACGGGAAAGCCACCCGCGGTCGGTTCACCAATCCCAGGCGTGCTGACCATAAAACTGAGCGTGCCGAGGAAGAACGCCGTCGCCAACACACCGCCGATTACCGAAGCCTTCGGGTACCACGGCCTCAACGCAAGCAATGCTGCCGTCACCAACTCCGCCGTACCCAGCAGTCGGCCGAACGCGCTGATCGACATGATCTGATAGACCCAGCCCAAAAACGGGCTGTGGGCCACGAACGGTGAAACGCCGTGGGACTCGTAGTAGGTGAATTTCATTGCGCCGAACCAGGATATGACGACGACCAGTCCGTAGCGCGCGATGAGTGGTGCGGCTCCGACTCGTAACCCACGATTTGTCCCCAGCCTGCCCTTGTTGGTCTCGCTGACGGCCATCAGATCCGTCTCCCTTCATTTGCAATTACTTGGCCATACGCCAGGATCGGCGGTTTCGCACGCACATCACTCCACTGAGCGCAGATAGAACGGTGGCCGCGTGCTCACCGCAGCCGACGTAGATAAAACGCGACTCCCGCTGCGCCGCAACGTCGGCCGCCACTTCTCGAAGCTTCGCAGGCAACGTCGTGGTAGCGACACTGCGCGCGATGCCGGAGATGTCGTCGCCGTCTTCGCCGAGAATCATCGAGGCGACATAGTCATGGACGAACAGAGCG
Organism: Mycobacterium sp. E3305; assembly: GCF_001666785.1. Taxonomy (NCBI): domain Bacteria; kingdom Bacillati; phylum Actinomycetota; class Actinomycetes; order Mycobacteriales; family Mycobacteriaceae; genus Mycobacterium; species Mycobacterium sp. E3305. The sequence continues at coordinate 1,761 of NZ_LZJA01000106.1, forward strand.
TTCAGAAACCCTTTCGGGCTGCTCGATGCACCGCTACGCAGCAGAACCTCACAGTCGGCAACCGCGGCAAGGG
>NZ_LZJA01000107.1:0-635 GCF_001666785.1 Mycobacterium sp. E3305
CTCAACCGGGCGGTCGTGATGCTGGTGATCGATGTCTCGGAGTCCATGGCCTCCACCGACGTCCCGCCGAACCGGCTCAAGGCCGCCGAGGAGGCGGCCGGCCAGTTCGCCAGTCAGCTCACGCCGGGCATCAACCTGGGCCTGGTCGGCTTCGCCGGCACGCCATACCTGCTGGTGTCGCCCACCCCGCAGCACCAGGCGACGATCGACGCGCTCAAGAAGCTCGACTTCGCCGACAGCACGGCCACCGGCGAGGCCATCTTCACCGCCCTGCACGCGGTGAGCGCCCTGGCCATCACGGGTGGCGACACCCCGCCCCCGGCCCGCATCGTGCTGCTGTCCGACGGCGGGGAGAACAAGCCGTCCAATCCCAGCGACCCGCACGACGGGGTCTACACGGCGGCGCGGCTGGCCCGGGACGAGGGGGTGCCCATCTCGACGATCTCGTTCGGCACCAAGACCGGCGAGATCGAGATGGACGGGCAGCGCGTGGCCGTCCCGGTTTCGACGGACCAGATGAAGACGATCGCCAAGCTGTCCGGCGGGCAGTCCTACACCGCCAGCAACATCGCCGAGCTCAACAAGAGCTACAACGCCATCGAGAAGGACATCGGCTATCGCACCGTGGCCGGGCC
>NZ_LZJA01000108.1:0-10272 GCF_001666785.1 Mycobacterium sp. E3305
GCTGGGCCTGCTGACGGCCCTGTCGTTGATCGCTTCCGGCGCAATGGTTTTCGCGATACTGGTGATCCTGGGCCGGCGGCCGTCCACCCTGCGGTGCGGGTTGCGCCGGTGCGGGCTGGCCGGGCGGCGCCTGCCCCGGCGGCGGGGCGAGGCCCGGGGGCGGCGCCTGCCCGGGCGCAGGCTGGCCCGGCGGCGGCGCCTGCCCGGGCGGGGGCGCCTGCGGCGCGGGCTTGGGCTGGAGCTCCTGCGCCGGCATCGAGTTCAGCACCGGGCGGATGTAGAGACGAGCGGTCTGCCCCAGGTTGCGGGCCTCGTTGCCGTCGTTGCCGGGCACGGTGATCACCAGGTTGTCGCCGTCGACCACGACCTCCGAACCGGAGACGCCCAGCCCGTTGACGCGCGCGCTGATGATCTGCTGCGCCTGTGCCAGCGCGTCGCGGCTCGGACGTGAGCCGTCCGGGGTGCGCGCGGTCAACGTGACGCGGGTGCCACCCTGCAGGTCGATGCCGAGCTTGGGTGCGGCCCGCTTGTCGCCGGTCAGGAACACCAGCAGATAGACGCCGACGAGCAGCAACAGGAAGACGGACAGGTAGCGGGCAGGGTGCACCGGCGCCGAAGACGATGCCACGTTCCTTCTATCTCCTCGAGAATCGGTTTCTTACCCCGGACAGAGCCTAGAAAAGACTACGTGCCTCCCTCACCGCGATCGCGCCGCTGGTGGGTTTGGGCCGCAATCGCCGTCAGGAATCCTTGGTCGCCCGGTTGTCGCCGAATTCCTCTAAGTCGTCGGCGTCGTCGTCCTCGGCGAGGTCGTCCTCGTCGGGCAGTATCCGGTCGCGGATCGCCAGCTTCATCCAGGTCGTGACCACCCCGGGCGCGATCTCGAGGTCGACGGTGTCGTCCGTGATCTCGACGACCGTGGCCTCGAGCCCGGATGTGGTGTGCACGCGGTCGCCCGGCTGCAACGACTCGTGCAGGTCGATGGTGGCCTGCATCGCCCGCTTCTGCCGGCGCGACGCGAAGTACATGAACCCGCCCATGATGAGCAGGAAGGGCAGGAACAGGATCAAACTTTCCATGAACGGGCCTGTCTTTTCGTAGTGGCTTCGTAGTGGCTTCGTCGTGGCACTGAAGGCCATCGGTGGCCGGGACGACCCGCGGGCCGCGCACCTCGTACCGGCCAGTGTGCCATTGCCGCAGGTCGCCCCCGAGCGCCGCCGTACATGAGAGGCCGGGCGGGGACGCGCCGGATAGGCTTGAGTCGCGACGTGACAGGCGCGCCGCGGTGAGGAGAAGATCGTGGCCGGCCTCGAGCAGACACGCCAGCTGGTCACCGAAATCCCCGGTCCCGCTTCGCTGGAGCTGACCAAACGCCGCGCCGCGGCGGTGTCGCACGGGGTGAACGTCTCGCTGCCGGTGTTCGTGGCGCGGGCGTTCGGCGGCATCATCGAGGACGTCGACGGCAACCGGCTCATCGACCTGGCCTCCGGCATCGCGGTCACCACCGTCGGCAACTCCTCGCCCCGGGTCGTGGAGGCGGTGCGCGCCCAGGTCGCCGAATTCACCCACACCTGCTTCATGGTCGTGCCGTACGAGCAGTACGTCGCCGTCGCCGAGGAGCTAAACCGGATCACGCCGGGCTCCGGCGAGAAGCGCTCGGTGCTGTTCAACTCCGGTGCGGAAGCCGTCGAGAACGCCGTCAAGGTCGCCCGCGCGTACACCCGCAAGCCCGCCGTCGTGGCGTTCAACCACGCGTACCACGGCCGCACCAACCTGGCGATGGCGCTGACCGCCAAGTCCAAGCCGTACAAGAGCGGCTTTGGCCCGTTCGCACCGGAGGTCTACCGGGCCCCGGTGTCCTACCCGTACCGGGACGGGCTTCTCGATAAGGAGCTGGCCACCGACGGGGAGAAGGCCGCCGCGCGGGCGATCGACGTCATCGAGAGCCAGGTCGGCGCCGACAGCCTCGCCGCGGTCATCATCGAACCGATCGCCGGCGAAGGCGGCTTCATCGTGCCGGCCGAGGGATTCCTGCCAGCCCTGCTCGACTGGTGCCGCAACAACGACGTGGTGTTCATCGCCGACGAGGTGCAGACCGGGTTTGCGCGCACCGGCGCGATGTTCGCGTGCGAACACGAGGGCATCGAACCCGACCTGATCTGCACCGCCAAGGGCATCGCCGACGGGCTGCCGCTGTCGGCGGTCACCGGCCGCGCGCAGATCATGGACGCGTCGCATGTCGGCGGGTTGGGCGGCACATTCGGTGGCAACCCGATCGCCTGTGCTGCAGCATTGGCCACCATTTCAACGATCGAAACTGACGGGCTGATCGAGCGGGCCCGGCAACTGGAACGGCTGATCACCGAGCCGTTGCTGCGCCTGCAGGCCGCCGACGACCGGATCGGCGAGGTGCGCGGCCGCGGCGCCATGATCGCCATCGAGTTGGTCAAGTCAGGTACCGCCGAGCCCGACGCGGAGCTGACTCAGAAGCTGTCCAAGGCGGCCCATGCCGCCGGCGTCGTCGTGTTGACGTGCGGCATGTTCGGCAACATCATCCGGCTGCTGCCGCCGCTGACCATCAGCGACGAGCTGCTGAACGAGGGCATCGACGTCCTGGCGGGACTGCTGGCCGACCTGTAAGACCTGAGGGTCGACCGGCCCGGTGGGCAATCTCACAACTTGCGCCGCGGCGGGACCATGGTGGAATACCGTTACTTTAGCTAACGTTCTAATGGTCAGCGCATCGGCGCGAGAAGACTCAATATCTTTCATTGCGAGGGAATTTTTATGTCGACCACCAAGCACGACGAGCGGCTCGAGCGCCGCATCGAGGACCTGACCGCCAACGACCCCCAGTTCGCCGCCGCCCGCCCCGACCCGGCGGTCGAATCGGCGCTCGAGCGGCCCGGGCTGCGCCTCCCGCAGGTGATCCGGACCGTGCTCGAGGGGTATGCCGACCGGCCCGCGCTGGCGCACCGCGCGGTGGAGTTCGTCAAGGACCCGGCCAGCGGACGCACCAGGCTGGAGTTGCTTTCCCGGTTCGAGACGCTGACCTATCGGGAGCTCGGCGAGCGGGTTTCCGCGCTCGGCCGCGCCTGGTCCGACGACGAGGTGCACACCGGTGACCGGGTCTGCGTGCTTGGCTTCAACAGCGTCGACTACACCACCATCGACATGGCGCTGGCGACGATCAGTGCGGTGTCGGTCCCGCTGCAGACCAGCGCGTCGCTGACGTCGCTGCAGCCGATCGTGACCGAGACCGAGCCCACCGTGATCGCGGCGAGCGCCAACCAGCTGCCCGACGCCGTGGAGCTGATCCTGAGCGGCTACCGGCCCGCCAAGCTGGTGGTGTTCGACTACCACCCCGAGGTCGACGACGAGCGGGAGGCGGTGGAGACCGCCCGCACCCGGCTCGCGGACACCGACGTCGTGGTCGAAACGCTCGCCGAGGTGCTCGAGCGCGGCAAGGCGTTGCCGGACGCGCCGCTCCCGGCCAGCGAGGAATCCGACCCTCTGGCCCTGCTCGTCTACACCTCCGGAAGCACCGGCGCGCCCAAGGGCGCGATGTACCCGCAGAGCAACGTCGCCAAGATCTGGCGCCGGGGCAGCAGGAACTGGTTCGGCGAAAGCGCCGCGTCAATCACCCTGAACTTCATGCCGATGAGCCACGTCATGGGCCGCGGCATCCTCTACGGCACGCTCGGCAACGGCGGCACGGCCTACTTCGCCGCCAAGAGCGACCTCTCGACCCTGCTCGAGGACCTCGAGCTGGTGCGGCCGACCGAGCTGAACTTCGTGCCGCGCATCTGGGAGACCCTATTCGGCGAATTCCAGCGCCTGGTCGAACGGCGGCTCGCCGACGGCGGCGACCGCGCAGCGGTCGAGGCGCAAGTTCTCGCAGACCAGCGTCAGTACCTGTTGGGTGGGCGCTACATCTTCGCGATGACGGGCTCCGCGCCCACCTCGCCCGAACTGCGCAGCTGGGTCGAATCGCTGCTCGAGATGCACCTGATGGACGGCTACGGCTCCACCGAGGCCGGCATGGTGTTGTTCGACGGCGAGATCCAGCGCCCGCCGGTGATCGACTACAAGCTCGTCGACGTGCCGGACCTGGGCTACTTCGGTACCGACCGGCCGTACCCCCGCGGCGAGTTGCTGTTGCGGACCGAGAACATGTTCCCCGGCTACTACAAGCGGGCCGAGACGACGGCCAACGTGTTCGACGAGGACGGCTACTACCGGACCGGCGACGTGTTCGCCGAGGTCGCGCCCGACAAGCTGGTCTACGTCGACCGCCGCAACAACGTGCTCAAGCTGGCGCAGGGCGAGTTCGTGACCCTGGCCAAGCTGGAGGCCGAGTTCGGCAACAGCCCGTTGGTGCGCCAGATCTACGTCTACGGGAACAGCTCCCAGCCCTACCTGCTGGCAGTCGTGGTCCCAACGGAGGAGGCGCTGGCCTCGGGCGACGAGGAGAGCCTCAAGCCCAAGATCGCCGACTCGCTGCAGCACGTCGCGCGCCAGGCCGCCCTGCAGTCCTACGAGGTGCCGCGCGACTTCATCATCGAGTCCACGCCGTTCAGCCTGGAGAACGGTCTGTTGACCGGGATCCGCAAGCTGGCGTGGCCGAAGCTGAAGCAGCACTACGGCGAGCGGCTCGAGCAGCTCTACGCCGAGCTGGCCCAGGGACAGGCCAACGAGCTGGCCGAACTGCGGCGCAACGGCGCGAACGCGCCCGTGCTGCAGACCGTGAGCCGGGCCGCCGCGGCCATGCTGGGCACGGCGAGCAGCGAGCTGACGCCCGACGCGCACTTCACCGACCTGGGCGGAGACTCGTTGTCGGCGTTGACGTTCGGGAACCTGCTGCGCGAGATCTTCGACATCGACGTCCCCGTCGGCGTCATCGTCAGCCCGGCCAGCGACCTGCAGGCCATCGCCAACTACATCGAGGGCGAGCGCCAGGGCACCAAGCGGCCCACCTTCGCCGCCGTGCACGGCCGTGACGCGACCGAGGTGCACGCCGGTGACCTGACACTGGACAAGTTCCTCGAGGCCGAGACGCTGGCCGCCGCTCCCAGCCTGCCCAAGCCCACCAGCGAGGTGCGGACGGTGCTGCTAACCGGCGCGACCGGCTTCCTGGGTCGCTACCTGGCGCTGGAATGGCTCGAGCGCATGGACATGGTCGACGGCAAGGTGATTGCATTGGTCCGCGCCAAGTCCGACGCGGAGGCCCGCGGCCGGCTGGACAAGACCTTCGACAGCGGCGACTCCAAGCTGCTGGCGCACTACCGGGAGCTTGCCGCCGACCACCTGGAGGTCATCGCCGGCGACAAGGGCGAGGCCAGCCTCGGCCTGGACCCGCACACCTGGCAGCGGCTGGCCGACACGGTCGACCTGATCGTCGACCCGGCCGCACTGGTCAACCACGTGCTGCCGTACAGCGAGCTGTTCGGCCCCAACGCGCTGGGCACCGCCGAACTGATCCGGATCGCGCTCACCACCAAGCTGAAGCCGTACACGTATGTGTCCACGATCGGCGTCGGCGACCAGATCAAGCCCGGCCAGTTCGTCGAGGACGCCGACATCCGGCAGATCAGCGCGACCCGCGCGATCAACGACAACTACGCCAACGGCTACGGCACCAGCAAGTGGGCCGGCGAGGTGCTGCTGCGCGAGGCGCACGACCTGTGTGGCCTGCCGGTGGCGGTGTTCCGCTGCGACATGATCCTGGCCGACACCACCTACGCCGGCCAGCTCAACCTGCCGGACATGTTCACCCGGCTGATGCTGAGCCTGGTCGCCACCGGTGTCGCGCCCGGTTCGTTCTACGAACTGGACGCCGAGGGCAACCGCCAGCGTTCGCACTACGACGGCCTGCCGGTGGAGTTCATCGCCGCGGCGATCTCCACGCTGGGCACGCAGGTGCTGGACGACGTCTCTCGAGGCGACGGGTTCCAGACGTACCACGTGATGAACCCCTACGACGACGGCATCGGCCTCGACGAGTACGTCGACTGGCTGATCGAGGCCGGCTATGGGATCCAGCGCATCGCCGACTACGGCGAATGGCTGCGGCGGTTCGAGCAGACGATGCGGGGCCTGCCGGAGCGGCAACGCCAGTACTCGCTGCTACCGCTGCTGCACAACTACCAGAAGCCTTCAGTGCCGATCAACGGTTCGATGGCACCGACCGACCGCTTCCGCGCCGCGGTGCAAGAGGCGAAAGTCGGCCCCGACAAAGACATCCCGCATGTCTCGGCGCCGATCATCGTCAAGTACATCACCGACCTGCAGTTGCTCGGACTGCTGTAAAGGCAGCAAAGACCGATCGCCAGCCCGGCTTCGGGCCGGCGATCGGTCTTTGTGTGAGCGCGTTACTGCGAAGGATGCGGCCAGCGCAGGTACGCGGCGTTGGCACCCGCCGCCGCGCCCGAGCGCTGGCGACGCCACCCGCGCTTGGGCTCCGGGTCGGCAGCCGTGCGCGGCTTGGTCAGTGCGCCCGAGGACACCTCGGCCGACTCGTACGTCGATTCGCGGTACGGTTCGACGCCCGGCGCGGCGGCGGCCACCGGCGCGACGGGCTGGACGTCACGCGCCAGCCGCACGGCCGTGCGCGCCAGCACAACTCCGCCCACGAAGACGATCAGCGCACCCAGTCCGGAGAAGTAGCTGACCTCGAGCACCGCGCGCTTGCGGTCGGTCGCGGCGACGGGATCACCGGCGGAGCCGATTCCCAGCAGCGGCGCGAACTGGCCGCCCACGACGAACCAGGCGCCGGCCAGGACCGCCAGCCAGCCGCCCAGCATCGCCGCGACGCGGTTTCCGGCGACGATCAGCAAGAGGCCACCCAGCACGGTCGCCGCCCCCGGCAGAACCTCGAGCCACCCTCGAGCCGTGCTCCACGCCCACTCCCGATCGGGCGTGTAGGCGAAGTTGAAGCGCGGTCCGACAAACGGTATTAACGCCCCCCAAGCTCCCATGATGACCAGGAGCAGTCCGCTGACCGCGCCACGCGAACGCGGCATGCTCAGCCCGCGTGTTTGGCCGTCTTCTGCGTATTTCATGACATCCCCTCGTTGAATACCGGGCCTGTTTCCGGCCCGGCATGGGTACCCGACCATTTCCGCTTGTAACCCATGCGGCGCGCGGAATTCCGCCCCCGGCGGTGACCATTGGGGCTGGTGAGACAGATGTTAAAACCTGAGGCCGAGCAGCAGCAGCGCGATCGCGATCGCCGGAAAGACGCCCTGCGTGACCGCGGCACGCCCCTTCTCCGGTGCGGACAGCAGCAGGACCACCGCGGCCGCGGCCATGGGCCCGACGCCGGCGAAGATGAGCGCCGCCCCAACGGCGTTGTGCCGCAAGATGATCGCCCCGATGCCGAGGCCGGTGACCACGGCCAGGAACAGGTTGTAGAAGCCTTGGTTGAAGGCCAGCAACTTGGTTGTCTCGGCCTCCTCGGCCGTCGTGCCGAACGTGGCGCGGGTGCGCGGCGAGGTCCAGGTGAACGATTCCATTACAAAGATGTAGACGTGCAGTAAAGCCGCCAGTCCGGCGAACACCAACCCGGCAGTGATCATCGCTCCTCCTCGGTGGTCGAGGCCTGCGCGGTGGAACTTTACCGACCTGCGGTCGCCCGGACCGCCCCGGACGCGAAAGGGCGCCGGTAGCCAATGGCTACCGGCGCCTCCCGCGTCACTCGTTACACGCCGGCGTGGTGGTGCCGGTGGAACAGGCCGCCACCGGCGCGCCGACCGAAGAAACCACGCCCGCGGGGCTCGGCTTCGACCCGGTCCGTCCGCGCGGCGGGCATGCCGCCCCGCGTCTCGTCGTACATGGCCGGGCCGCCGGCCGGCACCGCCTCGGCGGCCACCGGGGCCGGCTCGGTCACCACGACGTCTCGCGCGTGCCGCACCGCCAGGCGCGCCACGGCCGCCCCGCCCAGGAACACGATCAGGGCGCCCAGGCCGGTGAAGTAGGTGACCTCGAGCAGGGCTCGTTTCAGGTCCGTCGACGCCACCGGTTGCCCGAGGTCGCCGATGCCCAGGGTCGACGCGAACGCGCGGCCGACCACGAACCAGGCCCCGCCGAGGACCGCCAGCCAACCGCCGAAGACGCCGCTGGCGCGGTTGCCCGACGTAAGGACCAGCAGGCCGCCCAACGCCGTGGCGGCCCCGGGGAGCACCTCGAGCCAGCCCTTGGTCGTGGTCCACGTCCACGCCGGGTCGGTCAGGTAGGCCCAGTCGATGTTGGGCCCGAAGAACGGCACCAGTGCGCCCCAGGCGCCCAACAGAATCAGGAGCAGCCCGGTTAGCGCGCCGCGGGTGCGTGGCATGTACAGCGCGCGAGGGCGTTCGTTGTCGTAGCGCGTGGTCCTCATCAGAATCTCCTTCAACAGGTATTACTGCTGTGAGCTTGGTTACCCGACGACGCCCACGCATAACCGATCGCGGGCCGCCAGGGTGTCGGCTGGGAACGCCGGCTGTGGCTGGTCCGCCGGGGTGGCAGGGGCCTGAGCAGGCCGGACAGCGTAGCCGCGGACCGCCGCGGCCGGGCTGACCCGCAAAGGTCACGATTTGGTCGCGCTCGCGATCGCCACTAGTCCAATGGTGGCGACCCGCATCGCCCGGCCTTCGCCGCGCTCGCGATCGCCACTAGTCAAACGGTGGCGACCCGCATCGCCCGGCCTTCGCCGCGCTCGCGATCGCCACTAGTCAAACGGTGGCGACCCGCATCGCCCGGCCTTCGCCGCGCTCGCGATCGCCACTAGTCAAACAGGCCTGGTTGGCCCAACCCGGTGACGCCCGCCGGCGGGCTCATGCCCAGGTGTGTCCATGCCTGCGCGGTGGCCACCCGGCCGCGCGGCGTGCGGGCGACCATCCCGGCGCGGACCAGGAACGGTTCGCACACCTCCTCGACCGTGGTGGCCTCCTCCCCCACGGCCACCGCCAGGGTCGAGACCCCGACCGGGCCCCCGCCGAAGCTGCGGGTCAGGGCCGACAGCACGGCCCGGTCCAGCCGGTCCAGGCCCAGCTCGTCGACGTCGTAGACCGCCAGTGCGGCCTTGGCGACGTCGCGGGTGATCACCCCGTCGGCGCGCACCTCGGCGAAGTCGCGGACCCGCCGCAGCAGCCGGTTGGCGATGCGCGGTGTCCCGCGCGAGCGCCGGGCGATCTCCTCGGCCGCCTCGGCGCCCAGCTCGATGCCGAGGATGCCGGCTGAGCGGGCCAGCACCAGCTCCAACTCGGCGGGCTCGTAGAAGTCCATGTGGGCGGTGAACCCGAACCGATCGCGCAGCGGCCCGGTCAGCGCGCCGGACCGGGTGGTGGCGCCGACCAGGGTGAAGGGCGCCACCTCCAGGGGGATCGACGTCGCGCCTGGACCCTTGCCGACCACCACGTCGACGCGAAAGTCCTCCATCGCCAGGTACAGCATCTCCTCGGCGGGCCGGGCGATGCGGTGAATCTCGTCGATGAACAGCACGTCGTGCTCGACCAGGTTGGACAGCATGGCGGCCAGGTCACCGGCGCGTTCCAGCGCCGGACCCGACGTCACGCGCAACGAGGACCCGAGCTCGGCGGCGATGATCATGGCCAGCGACGTCTTGCCCAGCCCCGGCGGACCCGAGAGCAGGATGTGATCCGGTGTGCCGCCGCGATTTTTGGCGCCCTCGATCACCAGCTGCAGCTGTTCGCGCACCCGCGGCTGGCCGATGAACTCCCGCAGCGAGCGCGGCCGCAGACTGACGTCGATGTCCCCCTCCCCGACGGCCAGCGCCGGCGACAGCTCGCGGTCGGCGGAGTCATCGTCGGGGCTGCTCATTTGGTCTTGCCCAGCAGCGAGAGGGCGGCGCGCAGGGCGCCGGATGTCGTCGCGTCCTGATCGGTGGCCAGCACCTTGTCGGTGGCCTCCTCGGCCTGCTTGACGGCGAAGCCCAGGCCGACCAGCGCCTCGACCACCGGCCCGCGCACCGCGTGCCCGTTGACCACGGACGCGGGCGCGCCCGCTGACACCGCGCCCACCTTGTCCCGCAGCTCGAGCACCATTCGTTCGGCACCGCGTTTGCCGATCCCGGGAACCCGGGTCAGCGCGACCACGTCGCTGTCGTACAGCACCTGCCGCAACGCCGCCGCGTCGTGAACCGCCAACGTCGCCATCGCCAGCCGGGGGCCCACCCCCGACACGGTCAGCAGGGTCAGGAACAGGTCTCGGGTCTCGGTGTCGGTGAAGCCGTACAGCGTCATCGAGTCCTCGCGCACGACCATCGCGGTGATC
>NZ_LZJA01000109.1:0-3956 GCF_001666785.1 Mycobacterium sp. E3305
GCGGCCCCGGCGGTTCGCCTCGTCGAGCCTGTAGTTTTGCAGGCCCACACTCACACTTTGCCTGCAGATCTACAGGCTCGGTGTGGCTGCGCGCGGGCTACAGCCCGGCCGTGCGGGTGACCTCCGCGAAGCGGCTGGACGGGCCGCAGGCCGCGCGCACCACGGCCACATGGTCGCCGACGGCGATGCCGCCGTCCGCCGCACCACAACGACGCCCACGACCACGGAGCCGTCCACCACCACGCCCACCACGACGGTGCCGACGACGACCACCCCGCCTACGGTGACGACCACGACGCCGCCGACGAACACCAAGACCCCGCTCACCTCGACGCAAACGCCGACCACCGCGGCGCCCCCGCCCAGCACCCACGAAACGACGGTGGCGCCGCCGCACACGCAGACCCAGCAACCGCAGACCCAGCAACCGCAGACGCTCGCCCCGCAGCAGCCTCACCCCCATCGCGGGTTCTGAGCCGGTGATGCCCGACGCGGTCACGGTGGTGCTGCCCTGCCTGAACGAGGAGGAGTCACTGCCGGCCGTGCTGGCGGCCATCCCCGCCGAATACCGGGCGTTGGTGGTCGACAACAACAGCACCGACGACACCGCCGCGGTGGCGCGGCGGCACGGCGCCGAGGTGGTCGCCGAGCCGCGGGCCGGGTACGGCTCGGCGGTGCACGCGGGCGTGCTCGCCGCGACCACCCCGATCGTCGCGGTCATCGACGCCGACGGCTCGATGGACGCCGGTGACCTGCCGCGCCTGGTCGCCGCGCTCGAGCAGGGCGCCGACCTGGTGATCGGCCGGCGCCGGCCGGTGCCCGGGCTGCATTGGCCGTGGGTGGCCCGGGTCGGCACCGTGGTAATGAGCTGGCGGCTGCGCACCCGCCACGGATTGCCGGTGCACGACATCGCGCCGATGCGGGTGGCGCGGCGCGAGGCGCTGCTGAACCTCGGCGTCGCCGACCGGCGCTCGGGCTATCCGCTGGAGCTGCTGGTGCGCGCGGCGGCAGCCGGTTGGCGCGTGGTCGAGCTCGACGTCAGCTACGGTCCCCGCACCGGCGGGAAGTCGAAGGTCAGCGGGTCCCTGCGGGGGAGCGTCACGGCGATCCTGGACTTCTGGAAGGTGATCTCGTGACCTTGCCGGTGACGCTGCTGGTGGTGGCCAAGGCGCCGGAGCCGGGCCTGGCCAAGACCCGGCTCGCGGCCACCGTGGGGGACTTGGTGGCCGCCGAGATCGCCGCGGCCGCGCTGTTGGACACGCTGGACGCGGTCGCCGCCGCGCCGGCGGCGAACCGCGTGGTGGCCATGACCGGCGATCTGGATGCGGCGGCCGGGGCCGCCGAGATTCGGCAACGGCTGCAGGCTTTTACGGTGATTCCGCAGCGCGGTGCCGACTTCGCCGACCGGCTGGCCAACGCCCACGCCGACGCCGCCGACGGCTATCCGGTGGTGCAGATCGGGATGGACACCCCGCAGGTGACCGCCGACCTGCTGACCGACTGCGCCCACCGGCTGCGGGAGGCGCCGGCCGTGCTCGGGCCGGCCGTCGACGGCGGCTGGTGGGTGCTTGGTCTGCGCAGCCCGGCGGCGGCCGAGTGCCTGCGCGCCGTCCCGATGTCCCAGCCGGATACCGGATTGCTGACGTATCGAGCGTTGCACGACATGGGAATCGAGCCCTACGCGGCGCCGGTGCTCGCCGACTTCGACGTCGCCGACGACGTGGCCGTGGTGCGCGCGGCCTGCGGCCCGTCCAGCCGCTTCGCGGAGGTCACCCGCACGGCCGGGCTGTAGCCCGCGCGCAGCCACACCGAGCCTGTAGATCTGCAGGCAAAGTGTGAGTGTGGGCCTGCAAAACTACAGGCTCGACGAGGCGAACCGCCGGGGCCGCCTACCAGTTCGTCACGATGACGGTGTTCAGCAGCACGGCGCCGGCGGCGTTGAGCGCCAGCCACACCCGGTGCGACCGGACGGGCAGCAGCGCGGGCGAAGCCGTGAGCCAGATCGTGAATGGCAGCCAGATGCGCTCCACCTCGGCCTTGCTGAGCATGCTCAGGTCGGCGCACGCGATGGCGGCCAGCACGCCCAGCAGCAGCAGGTGAAACCCGGAGCGGCGGCGGATGGCCGCCGCGTCGAACACCCGGCTGACGCCGGCGACGCTGCCCAGGCCGATCGCACACACGACGGACGCCAGGTTGGCCCAGCTCCAATACTGAAACGGGCGGTCCTTGGCGATGCCCTGCCAATACCGTTGCTGCACAAGGTTATAGCCGTCGAACCAGTAGAACCCCGCCACCGCGAAGGTTGACGCCACGGCCACGGCTGCCAGCGTGGCCGGGCCGAGCGCCCGCAGCGCCGCGCGCCAGTCGGCGGCCGAGGCCAGCACCGCCAGCGCCGGCAGGCCCATCAACATCAGGCCGTAGTTGCAGAACACGCCCCAGCCCAGCAGCAGCCCCGCGGCGGCGGCCACCAGCGCGGGGAAGCGGGTTCCGCGGTGCACCGCCACGGCCAGCAGCGCGATGCCCCATGCCGCCACCCCGGCGAAGTAGCCGTCGGCGGAGACCGCGATCCAGATCGCCGTCGGCGCCACCGCCACGAACGGCGCGGCGCGCCGCGCGGTCCGGTCGTCGGCCAGTGCGCGGACGGCGATCAGCACCGCGGCCGCCGCGCTGGACCCGGCCAGCAGGCACAGCAACCCCGCCCAGGCGCCCCCGTGCAGGCCGATCCGGTCCAGCCAGACGAACGTCAGCAGCGCCCCGGGCGGGTGCCCGGAGACGTGGGTGGTCCAGGAGTTCGGTTGGTAGTCGACGATCCGGCTCGCGAAGGTGCGCAGCGTGGCGGGGATGTCGGTGATGCCCGGCACCTGCGACAGGTACTCGTCGCGGGTGGTCAGCCGGCCGGCGAAGCCGCGCTGCCAGCCGTCGATCATCGCCAGCGCGAAGGCCCACCCGCAGGCGGTGGCCCACGTGCTCAGCGTCAGGAGCCGCCACGAAAGGCGTTGCGCCAGAAGTGGTCCCCACACCACCGCGGCGATCGCGATGGCGATGGCAGGCCCGGTGCCCCAGCTGGCGTGAATCTCCCAGGCGCCGAAGATCGGGGCGGCCCCGGTGTGTGTGCCGAACCGCTCCTGGCCGACGTCGGTCCTCGGCCGCACACCCCAGTGCAGCCGCGGCAGCACGAACGCCGCGCCCACCAGCACCGCCCCGACCGCGGCGGCCACAAACTCCCGACGTGCCAGCCTCACGGTCGACCAGCCTATTGATCGGCCGGCCCGGCGAACCGGCGCACCAACCCCGACCGGTCGACCTTGCCGATGCCGCGCCGCGGCAACGCCTCGACGACGTGCAGTTCGCGCGGGGCGGCGGTGGTGTCCAGGGTGCCTGCCACGTGGGCGCGCAGCTCGTCCAGCGTCGGAGCCGCGTGGCCCTCGGCCAGCACGATCGCGGCGACCACCCGCTGGCCCAGCCGGTCATCGGGCAGGCCGAACACCGCGCAGTCGGCGACGGCGGGGTGGGTGCCCAGCGCCGCCTCGACCAGTTGCGGCAGCACGGTGAGCCCGCCCGTGCTGATCGCGTCGTCCGCGCGGCCCAGCACGGTCAGCACACCCGCCTCGTCGACGGCGCCGAGGTCGTCGGTGCGGAACCAGCCGGGCTCGGCGAACGGGTCGGGCTGCACCGGGTTGCGGTAACCCTTGGCCAGGGTCGCGCCGCCGAGGAGGACGCGGCCGCCGGCGGCGACCTGGACCAGGACGCCGTCCAGCGGCACACCGTCGTACACGCAACCGCCCGCGGTTTCGCTCATCCCGTAGGTGCGCACCACGGCGACGCCGGCCGCCGCGGCGGCGTCGAGCACCCCCTGCGGGGCCGGGCCGCCGCCGAGCAGGACGGCGTCCAGTTCGGCGAGCGCGGCGGCGGCCGCCGGGTCGGTCAGCGCCTTGGCCAGCTGCGTGGCCACCAGC
>NZ_LZJA01000110.1:0-719 GCF_001666785.1 Mycobacterium sp. E3305
CACTCCATGGGCGAAGTCGCCGCCGCCGTGGTGGCCGGTGCGCTCACGCCCGCCCAGGGATTGCGGGTGACCGCGACGCGATCGCGGTTGATGGCCCCGCTGTCCGGGCACGGCGGCATGGCCCTGCTGGAGCTCGACGCGCCCGCCACCGAGGCGCTGATCGCCGAGCACCCCGAAATCACCCTGGGCATCTACAACTCCCCCCGCCAAACCGTCATCGCCGGACCCACCGACCAGATCGATCAGCTCATCGCCGAGGTCCGCGCCCACAACCGGTTCGCCAGCCGGGTCAACATCGAAGTCTCCCCGCACAACCCGGCCATGGACCCCCTGCAACCCCCGATGCGCGCGGAACTGGCCGACCTGACCCCCCAACCGCCACGCATCCCGATCATCTCCACCACCTACCCCGACCTCGACACCCGCCCGGTCTTCGACGCCGACCACTGGGCCACCAACATGCGCAACCCCGTCCACTTCCACCAAGCCATCGCCCACGCCGGCACCGACCACCACACCTTCATCGAAATCAGCGCACACCCCCTGCTCACCCAAGCCATACTCGACACCCTGCACACCGCCCAGCACGGAAGCAAATACGTCAGCGCCGGCACCCTGCAACGCGATACCGACGACACCATCACCTTCCGCACCAACCTCCACACCGTGCGCGGCACCCACCCGCCCCAGATTTCGGGGTGTTCGAGTGCGAGGGTGCG
>NZ_LZJA01000111.1:0-942 GCF_001666785.1 Mycobacterium sp. E3305
CGGGATGCTCGCCGGTGAGGTAGCTGGAGATGACCCCGCACAGGACGACCCGCGCGTGGGGGGCCAACCGGCCCAGCACCGCGTTGAGGATGGGGCCGCCGACGTTGTCGAAGTAGACGTCGACGCGCTTCGGGCAGTGCTGTTTGAGCGCCGCCGCCAGGTTGTCGTTCTTGTAGTCGATGCACGCGTCGAACCCGAAATCCTCGACCACGGCCCGGCATTTCTCGGGTCCGCCGGCGATCCCGACCACCCGGGCGCCGGCGATCTTGGCGATCTGCCCGGCCACCGACCCGGTGGCCCCGGCGGCCGCCGAGACCACGACCGTCTCGCCCGGCCTCGGCCGGCCGATGTCGGTCATCCCGAAATACGCGGTGGCGCCGGTCGGTCCGTACACCGACATGATCGCCAGCTGGTCGTCCTCACCGGGGATGGGCGTGCTGAACAGGTCGTCGCGGATGATCGCGTAGTCGGAGAAGCCGGTCAGGGTGGTGACGACGTCACCGACGGCGTAGGCGTCGCAGCGCGAGGCGACCACCTCGCCGATCCCGGCGGCGCGGATCACCTCGCCGATCTGCACCGGCGGAAGGTAGCTGGGCTGGTCGTCGAGCCACGTGCGGGCGGCGGCGTCGATCCCGACGTAGGTGGTGCGCAGCAGCGCCTCGCCCTCCGCGGGCTCGGGCGCCGGCGTGGTGACCAGCTCGGTGTCACCCGGCTGAACGAGGCCGGTGGGGCGGCGGCGAAGGAGGACCTGACGGTTCGGCAACTCGGGCACGATGCAAGAAACTACCGAACCGGCCGAAATCGCCCGGGCGAATGGCATATTCAACCCATGGCAGCAAACGACGACCCGGAGGATCGGATCCGGGAACTCGAACGCCCGCTCGCCGACGCGGCGCGGGCATCCGAAGCGAGCAGCGCGCAACCCGCCGCCGAGGCCTACCA
>NZ_LZJA01000112.1:0-5698 GCF_001666785.1 Mycobacterium sp. E3305
CGCCGCCCCCGAGGAACAGCAGGAGGGTGGTCGCCAGGATCGCGGCTTTCCATTTATCGATTCCGTGCAGTCGACTGCGGCCGAGGATCAGCCCGAGGTCGGTGACGGTCCCGGTGAAGTGCGTGGTGCGGATCGCCATTCCGCGGAAGCTCGATGTCATCGCGTTCTGCAGGCCGAGGGCCGCGGCGGCGAACAGCGCCTGCACCGCGGTCTGTTCGACGCCCAGGGCGTTGATCTGCGCCTTGACGACGGTCTCCTCGACACCGGCCGCGGCGAGCACGAGCAACACTGCCTCGAGGAAGAGCACAGCGGCGTGGCGTGGGCCCGCAAGGGCATCGGTGGACGCAAGGATCGCCCCGGCCACCGTCGCTCCCGCCAAGAAGCCCAAGAAGATCGCGGCGAGCACGTGCCCTTCGTAGAGCCAGGGGTTGGCCGTGTTCATGCCCAGCTGGGTGGTGATCGCCGTCAGGTTGCCGACGGGCAGCGCCAGGATCAAAAGCGCCACGGCGTTGACGAAGCCCGCGGACAAGGCGAGCAGCGCGCTGTAACCGAGCAGGAGACCTTCGCGGGGCAGGCCGGTGTCGCGGGCTTGGTGCGGCGGCGGCATCGGGTTCGGTCGCTCACTTTCGATGGTCGGGTTTTCGCCAGCCTAACCATCAGGCCGTCAGACTTGCGGCGCTGAGAGGCTGATTCAGATCAACCTCAAATCATCGAAATCGCTTGCGGCAGAGAATGATTGGTGAGAACGATCACAACCCGTCAGTCGGGAAGACGTGGCATCTCTGTACCCGGATCGTGGCCGACCAAAACCGCGGGTGTCAGCGCGGACCTGCCGTACCGATCACGCACCCGGTCGATCGCCGCGTCGATGGCGAGCCGGTTGTCGTGCTCATCGAACGGCAATGTCAGTTGCTGGGCGCCGCTGCGGTCGATCCCCGACACCGCGAACCCGACCAGCGTCAGCCCGCGCTGCGCGATGAGCGGAGCGGCCGACACGACCAGCCCCCGCGCGGCGGCCAGGATCGGCTGCGTCGAGGACGTCGCCCACGGCAGCGTCCGTGACCGCGTCGCCCGTCCGAAATCGTCGAACCGCAGGCGCAGCACCACCGTGCGGCCGGTACGCCCGGCGGCACGCATCCGGCGGGTGATGCGGTCGATCAGGTTGATCACCACCGCATCGATCTCAGCGGCCGACATGGTGTTGCCGGCGCGGCCGAGCGCCCGCTGCGCCCCGACGGACCGCCGCCGCACACCGGTGGTCACCCGGCGGCGGTCGATGTTGCGGGACAGCGCGAACAGCTGGCGCCCCATGGCGCCGCCCACCAGCGAGGCCAGCGTCGACTCACTCAGCTCGGCCACGTCGGCGACGGTCACGAGCCCATGGGCGTGGAGTTTCTCGGCCGTCTTGGCGCCCACGCCCCACAGCCGCCGGACCGGCAACGGGTGCAGGAACGCGAGCTCCTGGTCCGGCGGCACCAACAGCAGCCCGTCGGGCTTGGCCTCCTGGCTGGCGATCTTGGCGAGAAACTTCGTCCGGGCGATGCCCACCGTGATCGGCAGGCCGACGCGGTCGCGCACGTCGGCGCGTAGCCTTCCGGCGATCTGTACCGGCGTTCCGGACACCCGGCGCAGGCCGCCGACGTCGAGAAACGCCTCGTCCACCGAGAGCGGCTCCACAATCGGTGTGCAGTCGCGAAACACCTCGAACACGGCGTCGCTGGCGCGGCTGTACGCGCTCATCCGGGGCGGGACAACCACGGCGTGCGGGCACAGCCGCCGCGCCTGGGCGCCGCCCATCGCCGTTCGCACGCCGTAGGCCTTGGCCTCGTAACTGGCGGCGAGCACGACCCCGCCGCCGACGATGATTGGGCGGCCACGCAGCGTCGGATCGTCGCGCTGCTCCACGGACGCGTAGAACGAATCCAGGTCCGCGTGCATGATGGACGCCTCACACCGCACGAACATATGTTCGCACGCGGGGGTGACGGGATGCGATGGTGGCGACCCGCTTCGCCCGGCTACGCCGCGCTTGCGATCGCCACCGATGCGATGGTGGCGACCCGCTTCGCCCGGCTACGCCGCGCTTGCGATCGACACTTAGCTGGATTCGCCGTAGATACTGGTCACCCAGATGTGGGTGAGGGTGTCGACCACCCGGTCCTCGTCGACCGCGGGCGTCTCGGCGGACAAAGCGGCCATCATGGTGCGCTCGTTCATCTGGTTCAGCGAGGTCGCCAGGTCCACGGCGGGAATGGTCTCGGGCGCGGCGCCGCGCACGCGTTCCGCGGCGATCATGGCCGCGGTCTGGTCGATCCACTTCTGCATGAAGCCCAACCACACCACGCGGAGCTCGGAGCTGGTCGCCAGCGCCTCGGTGGCGGCGCGGGCCAGCCGGCGGTGCGTGCTGAACGCCGTGAAGAACGCCTTGATGCCGTTTCGCCACACCCGTCGGGGGTCCTCCGGTAGCCGCTGCACCGCGCCGTCGAACTCCGAATCGGCGCGCGCGATCACCGGTTCCAGCAGCGACAACAGCACCGCTTCCTTGGACTTGAAATAGAAGTAGAACGTCGGCCGGGACAGGCCCGCACCCTTGGCGAGGTCGTCGACGGAGATGTCGGCGAACGACCGCACTTCCAGCAGCCGCGCGGCGGTCGCGAGAATCGCCTGCTCGCGGTCGTCGCCCGAGGGCCGGATGGCACGGCGGCCACGCAGGGCGCGGGTCTGGCCGGCGGTAGTCACGGCCGCTACTTTACACGGTGTCGAAAAATTCGACACCCTGTTGACTGTGTCGACGGACCGTTGATAACGTGACCCCATGACTGAGCACCTTGACGTGATCATCGTGGGCGCCGGCATCTCGGGCATCAGCGCGGCCTGGCATCTCCAGGACCGCTGCCCGACCAAGAGCTACGCGATCCTCGAACGCCGCGACGACCTGGGCGGCACCTGGGACCTGTTCAAATACCCGGGCATCCGGTCGGACTCGGACATGTTCACTCTCGGGTTCCGGTTCAAGCCCTGGCTCTCGGCGAAGTCGATCGCCGACGGCCCGGACATCAAGGCCTACGTCAAGGAGGCAGCGGTCGAGAACAAGATCGACCGGCACATTCGCTACCGCCAGCGCGTCTTGGCCGCCGACTGGTCCGACGCCGACAACCGCTGGACCCTGACCGTCGAGTCGGACGGCCAGGAGCGCGAAATGACTTGCTCGTTCCTGTTCGCGTGCACCGGCTACTACAACTACGACGAGGGGTATTCGCCCACCTTCCCCGGCGCCGACGACTTCGAGGGCCGGATCGTCCACCCGCAGCACTGGCCGGAGGACCTCGATTACCAGGGCAAGAAGATCATCGTCATCGGCTCGGGAGCCACGGCGATCACCCTGATCCCGGCGCTGGTGAACTCGGGCTCGGGCCACGTCACGATGCTGCAGCGCTCGCCGACCTATATCGGCTCGCTGCCCGGGGTGGACCCGTTCGCCGAACGCGCCAACCGGCTGCTTCCGGATCGCCTGGCGCACATCGCGAATCGGTGGAAAGCCATCGCATTCAGCACCTTCCAGTACCAGCTGTCTCGCAAGGCGCCCGCCTACATGCGCAAGACGTTGATGACGATGGCCAAGCGTCGCCTACCCGAGGGCTACGACGTCGAGAAGCATTTCGGGCCGCGGTACAACGTCTGGGATCAGCGGCTGTGCCTGGCGCCTGACGGCGACTTCTTCCGCACGATCCGGCATGGCAAGGCCGACGTGGTCACCGACACGATCGACCGGTTCACCAAGACGGGCATCAAACTCACCTCGGGTGAGGAGCTGCAGGCCGACATCATCATCACCGCAACGGGTTTGAACATGCAGCTGCTCGGCGGCGTGAAGCCCACCAGGAACGGTGAGCCGATCGAGCTGACGTCCTTGATGACGTACAAGGGCCTGATGTTTTCCGGTGTGCCGAATTTCGCGATCACCTTCGGCTACACCAACGCGTCGTGGACGCTCAAGGCCGACCTGGTCTCCGAATTCGTCTGCCGGTTGCTGAACTACATGGACGCCAACGGGTTTGACTTCGTGGAGCCGCAGCATCCCGGTGACGACGTCGACGAGCTGCCGTTCATGGACTTCAGCCCCGGCTACTTCCAGCGTGCGATGGACATGCTGCCCAAGTCGGGGTCGCGGGCGCCCTGGCGGCTCAAGCAGAACTACCTCTTCGACATGCGCACGATCCGGCGCGGCAAGGTTGCCGACGAGGGCCTGCGATTCGCGAAGAAGCGTGCGCCGGTTGCGGTTTAGGGTTTGACGACGACTATTCCGTCGTCGTCGCTGTAGGCGATCTCGCCGGGCACGAAGGTTACGCCGCCGAGCGCGATCTCGACATCGCGCTCACCGGCGCCCGTCTTGCTGCTCTTGCGGGGATTGGTGCCCAGCGCCTTGATGCCGATGTCGAGACCGCGCAGCGCGGCCGCGTCACGCACGGCACCGTTGACGATGAGGCCCGCCCAGCCGTTCGAGCGGGCCAGCTCGGCGATGACGTCTCCGACCAGCGCCGAGTGCAGGGAGCCGCCGCCGTCGATGACCAGTACCCCGCCCGCACCTGGCTGGGAGAGAACCGATTTCAGCAATGCGTTGTCTTCGAAGCAGCGCACCGTGCTGATGGCTCCGGCGAATTCGGACCGGCCACCGAACTGGCGGAACTGGACGTCGCAGCTGCGTACGTCGGGGCCGATGTCGTCGACGAGGTCGGCGGTTGGCTGGAATGACACGGTCACGTCTGACACCGTAGCGGCTCGGTGGCGGGTCAGCGGCGCCGCAGCTGCCGGATCAACAGGATCGCCAGGAGGCTGACCGCCAGGGCGACGATCAACGGCAGCCGGGACTGGGTCAGGACCTCCATCGGAGCGTCTGGCGATACCGGGTTGTTGGCGGTGTCCACCGTGGATTTCGCTTGTGCGGCCGCGTCTTTGGCGGCGGCCGTGAGGTCGCCGTTGCTTTCGATTCGCTGCTGCACCTCGAGTGGCGGTGCCGGGGCCTTTGCCGGAGGCTCGGCGCTCTTGGCGGGCGCCTTCTTGGCCGGGGCTTTCTTGGCCGGGGCTTTCTTGGCCGGCGCCTTTTTCGCGGGAGCTTTCTTCGCGGGGGCTTTCTTGGCCGGGGCTTTCTTGGCCGCCTTGGCCGGGGGCGTCTTTTCCGGCGGCGGGGTGGAATCGCCGTCGGGCTCGCTATTGGGTTGATCCTGCGGGTCTGCCATGCGGCCGCTCCTCGAGCAATCTTCAGTAGTTCTCTAGCCCACGCGGGTTCTTCGAACCCATCATGCCAGCACGCACGCGGGCGCTTTTGCCGCCGGTCACGCTCGACGCCGCGCCGCCCACACGGCGCCTCCGGCGATGAGCGCCACCGCCACCACGATGAACGGCCAGACCGGAACCCCCGAGTCCCGGCCCCCGGCCGTGCCACCTGCGGCCGGTGGTCCCGGCGTGCCCGTGCCGGAGACCGTCAACCGAAACGACCAGGATCCGGAGACCACGTGGCCGTCCGCGGACGTGACCCGATAGTTCACCGTGTACGTGCCGGCCGGGCCCAGCGGCCGCAAGCCGATGCCGACGACCGCGCCGTGGACCGTCGGGTCGCCGGCGGACCACACATTGCCGTCGGGCCCGACGACGGTCATGGCCGCGAACGTGGTCTGCAGCTGTTCGTTGAACGTGGCGC
>NZ_LZJA01000113.1:0-30998 GCF_001666785.1 Mycobacterium sp. E3305
GGTGCGCGCCATCGTGCTCCCTCTCGCCCCCGAATTAAATAGACAATCTAGTCAGTATCGCAGGGCGGTTTGGCCCCGCGGGACTACCCTGCGACCTGTGACCGACTTCGCCCAGCGGACGATCGACCTGGCCCGCCGAAACGTCGCGGAGGGCGGCCGCCCGTTCGCCACCGTGATCGTCCAGGACGGCGAGGTGCTCGCAGAGAGCGCCAACAAAGTGGCGCAGACGAACGACCCGACGGCCCACGCCGAGATCCTGGCCATCCGTGAAGCGTGCACAAAGCTGGGCACCGAGCACTTGGTCGACAGCACGATCTATGTCATGGCGCATCCGTGCCCGATGTGCCTGGGGTCGCTGTACTACTGCTCACCGAAGGAAGTCGTCTTTCTGATCACGCGCGAGGCATACGAGGACTATTACCTCGACGACCGCAAGTACTTCGAGGTGTCCACCTTCTACGACGAATTCGCCAAGAGCTGGGATCAGCGGCGCCTGCCGATGCGCTACCAACCCGACGCGGGCGCGGTGGACGTCTACCGGTTCTGGAACGAGCGCAACGGCGGCCAGCGGCGGTCCACGGTGGTCCCATCACCCTGAGCGGCGCGCGGGGCAGCGGCGGCACCCCGGGTATTATCTGCGTATGCATGCAGATAGTGGCGCAGGCCGCTTACCCGAGGATCAGACGAGCCTGGTGGTCGAGGTCTTCCGGATGCTGGCCGACACCACCCGGGTGCAAGCGCTGTGGGCCCTGACCGAGCGCGAGATGTCGGTCAACGAACTCGCCGAGCACGTGGGCAAGCCGGCGCCGTCGGTCTCCCAGCACCTGGCCAAGCTGCGGATGGCGCGGCTGGTCCGCACCCGCCGCGAGGGAACGACGATCTTCTACAGCCTGGAGAACGACCACGTCCGGCAGCTCGTCACCGACGCCGTCTTCAACGCCGAACACGCCGGCCCGGGCGTGCCCGGTCATCACCGCAGAGACGGCGGCCTGAAGGCCGTCGGCGAAGCAGCGCAACCGTCGAACCGGCGGCGCGGCGGCACCAAGTGATTGATCCAAGGAGGCACCGATGACCGACCAGCACACCCACGACCAGCCCCACGCGCACGAGCATGGGCATGGCGACCTGACCCACGCGCACGCGCACACCGCGCACGAGCATGACCACGTCGAGCACGAGCACCACCACAGCCACACCGACGGCACCGAGCACAGCCATCAGCATGTGCACCAGGCCGGCGTCGAGGACGTTCACGGTCACACCCACGCCTAACGCGGGCGCCGGCGCTCAGGAGACGGGGCAGTAATGCTTCGGGTCGCCCCGCTCGGCCACCGGCGGGAGGTTGCGTGCCGGCGTCTGCGGCAGCGGCGCGTCGGCCGGGATGCGCCCGGAAGCACGGTCGAGGCCGGCGCGGGCCCGCGGGTGCTTGCGGTACCGGCGCGGCACGAACGCGAAGACCAGGCGCACCAGGTTGCCGAAGCGCCGGTGCAGCCACTCGTCGCGGTCGGACCACTCAAAGCCCAACCGTTCGCGAACGGCCGGGTGATACAAGCCCACCGTGAGCCAGACGAAGAACGGCCGCGACAGCCTGGTCAGGCCGCCCCACAGCCAGTCCGGGAGCCAGGGAGCGATCGGCAGCTTGTCATAGATGGTCAGATCGAGCACGGCCCGCGTCGCGTAATTGTCCTCTAATACGTTGCGGCACATGTGGTCCCAGTATTCCTGAAACTCTTCCCAGGTCTTGGGCACCGGGCGCATGCTCATGCCGTACATCCGGTACCACTGAATGTGTTCGTCGAAGAGCTGCCGCTTGTCGGCCTCCGTCAGACCGCCGCCGAACCGCTCCGCCACCAGAATCGTGCCCATGAAGAACGTGGAGTGTGCCCAATAGAAGACGTCGGGATTCAGCGCGTGATACCGGCGGCCTTGGTCGTCCACGCCCTTGATGTCGGTGTGGTAGTCGCGGACCTCGGCGCCCGTCGTCGGAGCGCGGTCGCCGTCGAAGACCACCCCGCCGATCGGATACAGCGACCGCATCACCCGCGGCAGGGGTTCGCGGAAGAACGTCGAGTGCTGCTCCACCGCGGCGCCCAACTGCGGGTGCATGTTCTGCATGGATCCCGCGAACGGGCCCTGCAGCATGCCGCGCCAATCACCGAAATACCGCCACGTCAGCGAGTCGGGCCCCAGCGGGACCGGTGGCGCCTCGTAGCCCAGGGGCGACACCGGGCAGCCGGCGGCCACGGCGGGTCCGCCCGATTCGTCGCAGGCGACGTCGCTGGTCAGCGGCCGGGGTCCGGACGTATGTTGGGTCACTATTGGATTCCTGTGGGTATCTGCAAATCTGACTACACGTGTTGTCAGTTCTAGCTTAGGAGCGATGTGCAGTCCGGTCAACGACGGGGCCGGTGGACCGGCGTCCCCCTGGGGGATCGCCTCACCCTCCGTCGCGACAACCTCATCGCCGCCGGCGTGCAATTGCTCGGCAGCGGCAGCCGGCCCGCGCTGACCGTGCGCGCGGTGTGCCGCGAGGCCGCCCTGACGGAGCGGTATTTCTACGAAAGCTTCTCGGACCGCGACGAATTCGTCCGCGCGGTCTACGACGACGTGTGTACGCGCGCGATGAACACGCTCACTTCGGCGAACACCCCGCGGGAAGCCGTCGAAAAGTTCGTCGAGCTGATGGTCGACGACCCGGTTCGCGGCCGGGTGCTGTTGCTGGCGCCGGCGGTCGAACCGATCCTGACCCGGTCTGGCGCGGAGTGGATGCCCAACTTCATCGAACTGCTGCAGCGCAAGCTGTCGCGGATCGGTGACCCGGTGCTGGAGAAGATGATCGCCACCAGCCTGGTCGGCGGCCTTTCGAGCCTGTTCACCGCGTACCTGAACGGGCAGCTCGGTGCAACGCGAAAACAATTCATCGACTACTGCGTCAACATGCTGTACATCACGGCCGCCCCGTACGTGCCCGCCCCCGACTTGGGCTAGTGCGACTGCCGGTTTATCGACTCCACCCCGGCGGCAACCCTTACGACCTGAGCTGAACGCCCCGGATGTGGGATCTAACCGTTACGCGGCGCGCGGCCAGGCAGCTTGATGCTACTGAGGTACACAGATATATTGACTGCTACCCGTCGACACAGATAACTGGAGGGGCCCCCATGTCAGCAGAGCTGACAAACCTACAGCTGCTGCACGAGCTCGAACCGGTGGTCGAGAAATGCCTCAACCGGCACGAGAGCATGCACAAGAACTGGAACCCGCACGACTACATCCCGTGGTCCGACGGGAAGAACTTCTACGCGCTGGGCGGGCAGGACTGGCACCCCGAGGAAAGCCAGCTCTCCGACCTCGCCCAGGTGGCGATGGTGCAGAACCTCATGACGGAAGACAACCTGCCGTCATACCACCGCGAGATCGCGATGAACTTCGGCTTGGACGGCGCCTGGGGCCAGTGGGTCAACCGGTGGACCGCCGAAGAAAACCGGCACGGCATCGCGCTGCGCGACTACCTGGTCGTGACCCGCGCCGTGGACCCCGTCGAGCTGGAGAAACTCCGCATCGAGGTGGTGAACCGGGGCTTCAGCCCGGGCCAGAACCAGCAGGTGCGGGCCGACCTGTTCGCCGAGAGCCTGTTCGACTCGGTCATCTACGTGACCTTCCAGGAGCTGGCGACCCGGATTTCACACCGCAACACCGGCAAGGCCTGCAACGAGACCATCGCCGACCAGTTGCTGCAGAAGATCTCCGCCGACGAGAACCTGCACATGATCTTCTACCGCGACGTCAGCGAGGCCGGGTTCGAGATTGCGCCCAATCAGGCAATGAAAGAGCTGCACAAGGTGCTGCGCAACTTCCAGATGCCCGGCTACCAGGTCCCCGAGTTCCGGCGCAAGGCCGTCTTCATCGCCGTCGGCGGCGTCTACGACCCGCGCATCCACCTCGACGACGTCGTCATGCCCGTCCTGAAGAAATGGCGCATCTTCGAGCGCGAGGACTTCACCGGCGAGGCGGCGGCGATGCGCGACGACCTCGCCTTGCTGATCAAGGAACTCGAGCAGGCCTGCGACAAGTTCGAGATCTCGAAGCAGCGCCAGCTCGAGCGTGAAGCCCGCACCGGCAAGAAGACCACCGCGTTCGAGCTGCACCAGACCGCCGGCAAGCTGGCAATGAGCCGCCGGTAACCCAGCGTTGCGCATCGGTCCCATCACGCTCGCCAGCCCGGTGGTGCTGGCCCCGATGGCGGGCGTGACCAACGTCGCATTCCGAACGCTGTGTCGTGAGCTCGAGCGGTCGAAGGCCGGCACCGTCAGCGGGCTCTACGTCTGCGAGATGGTGACGGCGCGCGCCCTCGTCGAGCGCCACCCGGTCACCATGCACATGACCACGTTCGCTCCCGATGAGTCGCCACGCTCGTTGCAGCTCTACACGGTCGACCCGGCGACCACGTACGACGCCGCCCGAATGATCGTCGACGAGGGCCTGGCCGACCATATCGACATGAATTTCGGCTGTCCGGTGCCCAAGGTGACCAAACGCGGCGGCGGCGCCGCGCTGCCGTACAAGCGGCGGCTGTTCGGCCAGATCGTCGCGGCGGCCGTGCGTGCCGCCGAGGGTTCCGGGGTGCCGGTGACCGTCAAGTTCCGCGTCGGCATCGACGACGAGCATCACACGCACCTCGACGCCGGCCGCATCGCCGAGACCGAGGGCGCCGCCGCCGTCGCGCTGCACGCCCGCACGGCGGCGCAGCGCTACTCCGGCACCGCCGACTGGGAACAGATCGCGCTGCTCAAGCAGCACGTGACGACGATTCCGGTGTTGGGTAACGGCGACATTTACGACGCCAGCGACGCGCTGGCGATGATGGCCAAAACCGGCTGCGACGGCGTCGTCATCGGCCGCGGCTGCTTGGGTCGCCCCTGGCTTTTCGCCGAACTCTCGGCCGCGTTCACCGGGAGCCCGGCCCCCACCCCGCCCACGTTGGGTGAAGTCGCCGACATCGTCCGCCGACACGGGCGGCTGCTGGCCGCGCACTTCGGCGAGGACAAGGGCATGCGCGACATCCGCAAGCACATCGGGTGGTACCTGCACGGCTTTCCGGCCGGCTCGGGGCTGCGCCGGGCGCTGGCGATGGTCAAGACGCTCGACGAACTCGATTCTCTGCTAAGCCAATTGGACGGCACGGTCCCCTTCCCGGACGCGGCGAGCGGCCCCCGGGGCCGGCAGGGGTCACCCGCCCGCGTGGCGCTGCCCGAAGGCTGGCTGACGGACCCCGACGACTGCACCGTGCCGGCCGGCGCCGACGTGATGCACTCCGGCGGCTGATCGACCGCTCGAAATCGCGTCCGGACCGATAACTCAGTACGATGTGGACCTTGCTGCATGGCGCGTTCTGGCGGATCGGTAACGCACCGCCGTCGGAGCGCGACAAAGGAGTGCCACCCACGGGTGGCACGAGCCGCAGCGCCGAGAATGCCGAGCGCTGGGACGGCATTGCGCACGGACACGCTGACATCCGCATCAGAGCTTCGGAGGCCGGTAGGACATGAGTGACGCCGAGGACGCCACTCGCGACGCTCGGCGGGCCGCGCTGGGCGCCGCCCCGTGGGAGCGGTTCTCCGAGCCCCCGTCCGACTACAGCCTGCACCTATGGCAGACCGGCGCCGCCGTCGAGACCGTCCAGCCGTCCGCAGCCGACGACGAAGGATCCGGGTCACACACCGGCGGGGGGCTCAGCGTCGCCGACCTGATCGCGAAGCTGGGCGCCCCGTCGACCGGCCGGTCCACGCACCGCCACGCCGAACCGGAGCCCGAACCCGAACTCGAACTCGAACCGGAGCCCGAACCCGGGCCCGCCGAGGCCGAATCGGACCTCCCGGTCGAGTTGCAGCAGACGCAGGTTATCGAGGACCTCGCCTACTCGCTCGACGTAATCTCGGAGCTTCCCGACCTCGAGGCCGGCGACGGCCGAAACGGCGACGGGCCGCCAGCCGAGGGAACTCCCGACGATCACGCGCCTAAACCGCGCCGCCGCCACCGCCCGATGCTGCTGGCCGCTCGCTCGGTGGCGGCGCTGTTTGCCGTGCTGGCCGTGGCGTTGACCGGCGGGGCGTGGCAGTGGAGCACGTCCAAGAACGCCCGGCTCAACACCGTCAGCGCGCTCGACCAGGGGTCGGATGACATTCGCGACCGCAACGGGCAATACGGCGACGAAGACTTCTTGATCGTCGGCATGGACTCGCGCGCCGGCGAGAACGCCAACATGGGCGCCGGTGACACCGAAGACGCCGGGGGCGCGCGATCGGACACGGTGATGCTGGTCAACATTCCGGCCAACCGCAAACGGGTGGTGGCGGTGTCGTTCCCCCGCGACCTGGCGATCACCCCGATGCAATGCGAGGCATGGAACCCAGACACGGGCAAGTACGGGCCCCTTTACGACGCGAAGACCAAGACCTGGGGCCCGAAAATGGTTTACACGGAGACCAAACTGAACTCGGCATTCGCCTTCGGCGGCCCGAAATGTCTGGTCAAAGAGATCCAGAAATTGTCCGGGTTGAGCATCAACCGCTTCATCGCCGTGGACTTCGCCGGGTTCGCCAAGATGGTCGACGCCCTGGGCGGCGTGGAGGTGTGCTCGAAATCCGCGTTGCACGACTATGAGCTGGGCACGGTGCTCGATCACGGCGGCCGCCAAGTCCTCGACGGCCCGACCGCCCTGAATTACGTGCGGGCCCGCCAGGTCACCACCGAAACCAACGGGGACTACGGCCGGATCAAACGCCAGCAGCTGTTCCTGTCGTCGCTGCTGCGCTCGCTGATCTCCGAGGACACCCTGCTCGACCTCAACAAGCTCAACAACGTCGTCAACATGTTCATCAGCGACACCGTCGTCGACAACGTGCAGTCGAAGGACCTGATCCAGCTCGGTCAGTCGTTGCAGGGGATGGCGGCCGGGCACGTCACCTTCGTCACGGTGCCGACCGGCGTGACCGACCAGAACGGCGACGAACCGCCGCGCATGGGCGACATGCGGGCGCTGTTCGACGCCATCATCAACGACGATCCGCTGCCCGAGGAAAACGACCAGAACGCAAAGAATTTGGGAACATCCGACGACAAGTCCGGTCAGACGAAGGCGCCCGCCCCCAAGCAAACGCCGGCCCCCACCGCGGCCCCGGAGGCCCGGCACGAGCAGGTGACCACGACCACGCCGGGCGACGTCACGGTGCGGGTGTCCAACGCGACGACGCAGAGTGGCCTGGCCGCCACGGCCACCAGCCAGCTCAAGCGCAATGGCTTCAACGTGATGACGCCGGACGATTATCCGAGCTCGATCAACA
The DNA here is from genome assembly GCF_001666785.1 of Mycobacterium sp. E3305. NCBI lineage: Bacteria > Bacillati > Actinomycetota > Actinomycetes > Mycobacteriales > Mycobacteriaceae > Mycobacterium > Mycobacterium sp. E3305. The sequence continues at coordinate 7,344 of NZ_LZJA01000113.1, forward strand.
CGACGACGGTGTTGTTCTCGGCCGGCAACGAGCAGGCCGCGGCGACCGTCGCGTCGTCGTTCGCCAACGCGAGGGTTCAGCGCGTTTCCGGCTACGGGCAGGTCGTTCAGGTGGTGCTCGGACCCGACTTCAAGTCGGTCGCCACCCCGCAGCCGAGCGGATCATCGATCAGCCTGCAGATCGAACGCGGCTCCGGCAGCGCACCGGCCAAGCTCCCCGAGGACCTGACCGTCACCAACGCTGCCGATACCACCTGCGAGTAAGCGCTTTTGGGCGCTCCGCCGCCCGTTTTCGGCCCCGAGAACGTAGGCTTGGCGGTATGCGGACCGCCTACCACGAGCAGCTCTCGGAGTTATCCGAGCAGCTCGGCGAGATGTGCGGGCTGGCGGGTATCGCGATGGAGCGAGCCACCCAAGCCCTGTTGCAGGCCGACCTGGTGCTGGCCGAACAAGTGATCTCCGACCACGAAAAGATCGCCACGCTGAGCGCTCGCGCCGAGGAGAGCGCCTTCGTGCTGCTGGCCTTGCAGGCACCGGTCGCCGGTGACCTGCGGTCCATCGTGAGCGCGATCCAGATGGTGGCCGACATCGACCGGATGGGCGCGCTGGCCCTGCACGTCGCAAAGATCGCCCGCCGCAGGCACCCCCAGCACGCGCTCCCCGAAGAGGTCAACGGCTACTTCGCCGAAATGGGCCGGGTCGCAGTCGAATTGGGCAACAGCGCGCAAGAGGTGGTGATGTCCCGCGATCCGGAGAAGGCCGCCCGGATTCGCGAAGAGGACGACGCGATGGACGATCTGCACCGCCACCTGTTCTCGGTGCTGATGGACCGCGAATGGAAGTACGGGGTGGCGGCCGCGGTCGATGTCACCCTGCTGGGCCGGTTCTACGAGCGCTTCGCCGACCACGCCGTCGAAGTGGCCAGGCGCGTCATCTTTCAGGCGACCGGAAAGCTCCCCGAAGAGGAGACGAAACCGGCCTCGCAATAGGCGGCCGGATCAGCCGAAGCGGCCGGAGATGTAATCCTCCGTCGCCTTCTGGCTGGGGTTGGAGAAGATCTTCTCGGTGTCGTCGACCTCGATCAACCGCCCCGGCTTGCCGACGGCCTCCAGGTTGAAGAACGCGGTGTAGTCGCTGACCCGCGCGGCCTGCTGCATGTTGTGGGTGACGATGACGATGGTGTAGTCCTGCTTGAGCTCGCTGATCAGTTCCTCGATGGCCATCGTCGAAATCGGGTCCAGCGCGGAGCACGGCTCGTCCATGAGCAGCACGTCTGGCTGCACGGCGATCGCCCGCGCGATACACAAGCGCTGTTGCTGCCCGCCGGACAACCCTCCGCCCGGCCTGTCCAACCGGTCCTTGACCTCATCCCACAGGTTCGCCCCGCGCAGCGAGTACTCGGCCGTCTCGTCGAGCACCTTGCGATTGCGCACACCCTGCAGCTTCAAACCCGCCACCACGTTGTCACGAATCGACATGGCGGGGAACGGGTTCGGCCGCTGAAACACCATTCCGATCGCCCGGCGCACGCCGACCGGGTCGACTCCGGCGCCGTAGATGTCCTCGTCGTCGAGGAGCACGTTGCCCTCAACGCGCCCGCCGGGGACCACCTCATGCATCCGGTTGAGCGTGCGCAGCACCGTCGTCTTGCCGCAACCCGACGGGCCGATGAACGCCGTGACGCTGCGCGGCAGGATCGACAGCGTCACATCCGCGACCGCGTGAAACGAACCGTAGTAGATGTTGACGGCTTTGAGGTCCAACCGTTTGGCCACTGACTGCTCCTACCTATGACTTCTTGGTGCCGAGCAATTTCGTTATCACTCGGGCCCCGACATTGATTGTGGCGATCACCAGGATGAGGGTTAGGGCGGCACCCCACAACCGATCCGTGGGGACCGGGCTCACGCCCGCGCCGGCGCTGGTCTGGTTGTACATCATGCCGGGTAGCGTCCCCATGAAGCCACTGAAGATGTCGAAGTTCATAGACTGCGCGTAGCCGACCAAGATCAGCAGCGGCGCCGTCTCGCCCATCACCCGGGCCGTCGCCAGCATGATGCCGGTGATGATGCCGGACAGCCCGGTGGGGATCACCACCCGCAGGATCGTCTTCCACTTCGGTACGCCGAGCGCATAGCTGGCCTCGCGCAGATCCACCGGGACGATTCGCAGCATCTCCTCGGTGGCTCGCACGATCACCGGGAGCATCAACAGGACCAGGGCCAACGACACCGCGAACTCGGAGCGGGGCATGCCCAGCGTGGCAACGAACAGGGCGTAGACGAACAAAGCCGCCACGATCGAGGGCACTCCGCTCAGGATGTCGACCATGAACGTGGCCAGCCTGCCCAGCGCGGTGCCGCCGCCGTATTCGGTCAGGTAGATCGCGAGCATGATGCCGACCGGGATGGAGATGACCGCACATACCAATCCCTGCAACAGCGTGCCCACGATCGCGTGGTAGGCGCCGCCGCCGGCCACGAAGGCGGTCATGCCCGCTTGCGAGTGCGTCCACCAAACGGTCGATGCAATCGCCCTGGACCCCTTGGCGACCACCGAGTACAGCACCAGCAGCAGGGGTGTCACCGCGATCACCATCGACAGCGAAACCAGTGCCAGCGCAACGTGATCCGCGGCCCGTCGGCGCCGGCTCGGCCGCGAGAACGTGCGCGGCTTCAGCGGGCGGTCCAGCATCGAGGTCATCGGGCGCCCCATCGGGTACCGGCCGCGGCGCCACGCGCCAGGGCGTCGACGAGGAACGTGAGCACGAAAAGCGCCAGTCCCGCGGCGATGTACGCGCCGGCCTTGTATTGGTCGTTGAATTGGGCGGCGGTGCCCGCAATCTTGGTCGCGACGGTAGAGCCCCCGTCGAACAGTGACCAGCCGAACATTGCCTGGGTGCCGCGCAGGATGATCAGCAGCGCGACCGTCTCCCCCAGGGCGCGGCCCAGCCCCAGCACCGCCGCGCTGATGTAGCCCGACCACCCGAACGGCAGCACGATCGTCTTCACCACTTCCCAGCGGGTGGCGCCGAGCGCCAGCATGGCCTCGATCTGCTCATGCGGTGTCTGGACGAACACCTCGCGGGTGACGGCGGTGATGATCGGCAGGATCATCACCGCCAGGACGATGCCGCCGGTGAAGATGGTGCCGCCACCGGCCACCGACGTGTTGCCGTCGGCGAACAAAAAGCACCAACCAAGCGATCGGTTGAGCCAGGTGGCGACGGGTCGCAACTGCGGCGCCAGGACGTAGAGGCCCCACGCGCCGTAGATGATGGAGGGAACCCCGGCCAGCAGATCGACGGCATAGGCCAACGGGCTGGCCGTGCGCCGCGACGAGTACTGCGTGATGAAGATGGCGACGCCCAGCGCGACCGGCATGGCGAGCAGCAACGCGAACGCCGACACGAACACGGTGACCTTCAGCAGATCGGAGATGCCGAAGTGCATCGCCGAGGTGTCGGTGGTGACCCAGTTGCCGTCGTAGGTGAAGAAGTTCTCCCGGTTGCGCTTCAACGCCGGTATCGCGCGCAGCAGCAGGAATCCGCCGATCGCGCCGATCACCACCACGATCAGCAGGCCCGAACCGTTGGCGAGCCAGCGGAACACCCGATCCCCGACGTGTGGGCGGGTCTGTCCCCACGGGTTGATCGGAATCAGCGGCGCCTCGGGGAACGGCGCGGCCACGGTCGCGCCCGAGCCGGCGTCGGTGGGGTTTGGCGTGGTCACCGTGATCCCGGCACAGTTCTGTCGCTCCTTACGCCCGGGGCCACTCGGTCACTGCAGGGCGTTGATCGCGGCAACCAGCCGCTCTTTGACCTTATCGGGCAGCGGAACATAGCCGGCCGAGGGAAGGTCGGCCTGCCCGCTGCCGGCGGCCACCGTGAGGAACGACCTGATGGCCCCTGAGGTGTCCGCGTCGGAGCCCTTCGAGCAGACGATCTCGTACGTCGCCAGAACCAGCGGGTAGGACCGCGGGTCCTGGGAGCTGTACATCGCATTCAGGTCGAGCACCAGGTCGTTGCCGGCGCCGACGAAATTGGCCGCCCGCACGGCGTTCCCGGCGGTCTCGTTGGTGAGCGGGATGACGCCACCCTTGTTGGTGCCGATTTGGGCGTAGGGCAGGCCGGCCTGGTCGGCGAAGCCCTTCTCGACGTAACCGATCGCGCCCGGGGTGGCCCGCACCGCCTGCACGACACCGGCCGACTTGGTGGCCCCCTCGCCGACCCCGCCCTGGAACTCGGTGCCCACGCCCTTGGTCCAGCTCTGCGGTGCGGCGGCCGTCAGAAACTTCTGCACGTTGTCGGTGGTTCCCGACGAGTCCGTCCGGTAGATCGGCGTGATCTTGGTGTCGGGCAGTGCGACGCCGGGATTGAGGGCGGCCAGGATCGGGTCGTTCCACGCCATGATCCGCCCGCTGAAGATCTTGGCCAGCGCGTCGCTGCTGACCACCAACCCGGGCACCCCGGCGAGGTTGTAGACCAGGGCGATCGGCCCGAACACCAGCGGCAGGTCCCAGGCCGGGTTTCCATCGCAGCGCGCGGAGGCCGGACCGATCTGGTCCGCGGCGAGCGGGGAATCGGCGCCCGCGAAGTCGACATGGCCGGCGATGAACTGCTCGCGCCCGGCGCCGGAACCGGTCGGGTTGTACGACACGCTCTTGCCCGGGCAGTACTGCCCCCAGACCTGGTTGAACAGCGCCATCGCGTTCTGTTGTGCCGTCGAACCCTCCGCCGTCAGCTTGTTCTTACCGCTGCACCCCGCAGTGCCCGTGGGCCCGGACGCGGCCGCGGGCGACGCCCCGCGGCGGTTCTGATCGCTGCCACAGCCGGTCAGCGCGCCGCTGCCTACGGCCACCGCCACGACCAGCGCGGCCAGCGCCCTGCCTCCCCTGTCGAGCCTCACCGATCTCGCTTCCTGACGCGTTGTCGTGCCCGCGTGCCGCCGGCCGTCTCCCATGAGGTTGCCAGGTCGTCGCGAAATTATGCTCCGCCGCAGCCCACGGCTACTTGTCACTAGCAAGCGCAGGTGAACAACCGGGGGCAAGAGCCCGCCTCCCGCCCGTGGTCAGTCGGCCGAGGCGACCGCGTAGGCGGTGTCCACGCTGTAGGTGGTGAAACCCAGGCGCTGGTAGGTGCGCACCGCGGCGCGGTTGTCGGACTCCACGTAGAGCAGCACGGTCGGATCTGCCGCACCGGCCAGCCGGTGCGCCAACGACTCGATGCCGATGGCCGTCAGCATCTGACCCATGCCCCGGCCCTGCGCGGCCGGATCGACGCCTACCACGTAGACCTCGCCCAAGCCGGGCTGATCGGGGTGCACCTTGGTCCAGTGGAAGCCCAGCAGCTTGCCCGCCTGTTTGGTATCGGAGTCGTCGAACGCCAGGAACAGACCGGCCGGGTCGAACCACGGTTCGTCGCGCCGCTCGGCCAGCTGGGCTTCGGTCCAGCCGCCCTGTTCGGGGTGGTCGGCGAAGGCGGCGTTGTTGACGCGCAGCAGCTCGGCGTCGTCGGAGGTGCCCGCGTAGGTGCGGACCCGCACCCCGGCCACGGGGCGCACCAAGTCATGGATGTCGCGCAGCGTGCGTCGCATCTGCAGCAGCTCGCGGACCGCAACCAGACCGAGCGCGGCCGCGGTGGCGCGGGCGGGCTCGAGCGTGCCGTGCGCCCAGAACCGGTTGCTTGCGGCGGTCTCGGCCAACGCCGCCCGCGCCAGCGCGGTCCCGAAACCTTGTCTGCGGGCGCGGGGGTGGACCACCAGTTCCGCCATCGCCGCTTCTGGGTCGCGCGACAGATTGAGGTAGCCGACGACCCCGTCGGGCCCGGTGGTCAGCAGGTGCCCGGTGCGGTCGTGCGGCAATTCGCGCAGCACTTGTTCACCGACGGGCGCGACTCCGTCGAATTCGGTTGCGGCCGTGATGAGTTCGCGTATCTGCCGTTGTTCGTCAGCGGTCAGCGTCGGGCGCCAGGCGGGCGCGGTCACTGACTGCGCAACGGGTCGCCCAGCGGCTGTTGCAAATCCTCGGAGTCGGACTCGATGTCGTCGGCGGGTTCGTCCTCCGCCGAGTCCGCGATCGGCGCGCGTCCTCGTGCCGGCCGGACGGCCTTGTAGCCGACGTTGCGAACGGTCCCGATCAACGCCTCGTATTCGGGGCCGAGCTTGGCGCGCAGGCGACGCACGTGCACGTCGACGGTGCGGGTGCCGCCGAAGAAGTCGTATCCCCACACTTCGTGCAACAGCTGCGCGCGGGTGAAGACGCGTCCCGCGTGCTGCGCCAGGTATTTGAGCAGCTCGAACTCTTTGTAGGTCAGATCGAGTGGGCGGCCCCGCAACCTCGCGGTGTAGGTGCCCTCGTCGATCACCAGCTCGCCCAGGCTCACCTTGCCGGCACTTTCCTGGTCGGCCAGCCCGCCACGGCGACCCACAACCAGCCGCAGCCGGGCATCGATCTCGGCGGGCCCGGTGCTCGGCAGCAGGATCTCGTCCAGCCCCCAGTCCGCGCTGACCGCCACCAGGCCGCCTTCGCTCACAATGGCCAGGACGGGGACCGAACGGCCGGCGGTGCTCAGCAGACGGCAGAGTCCGCGCGCCGACGACAGGTCGGTGCGCGCATCCACCAGTACGGCGTCCGCTGTCCCGGCCTCGAGCAACGAGGACGGTTCCGCAGGCGCCGTCCGGACGGCGTGGGGAAGCAACGACAACGACGGCAGGACCGGGTCGGGATGCAGCTCCGAGGTCAGCAGTAATAGCTCCAACTAGCCCCTCCAACTCGGGAGAACGGCATCTTCACAATTCGCAACGCAACGACGCGTTAGTTGCCAGGTCATCTAACGATAACTTGCCACCTGCCACTTTGGTGCGGCGACGACGCAGTGTGAGCGCCGCCACCCGGGTGGTCCGCGACAGCTCGGGCTCAGGGTTACGCGACAATGTGCGGGTGCGCAAGGTGGCGGTGGCGGTGGCGGGCGTGGCGATCGCCGTGGCCGTGGTGGTGGCCGGGGCAGTCGCCGTGGACTACGGGAGCAGCATCTACGCCGAATACCGGCTGTCGTGCAGCGTGCGCAAAGCGGCCCATTTGCGGTCCGACCCGTTCGTCGCGATCGTGGCGTTTCCGTTCATCCCGCAGGCGATGCGCGACCACTACAACCAGCTGGAGATCAAGGCCAACGCCGTCGACCACGCGACGGTCGGCAAGGCCACCCTCGAAGCCACGATGTACTCGGTCGACCTGAGCCACGCGTCGTGGCTGATCGGGCCCGATGCCAAGCTGCCGGTGGGCAAACTGGAGAGCCGCGTCATCATCGACTCGACGCACCTGGGCCGGTACCTGGGCATCAGCGATCTGATGGTCGAGGCGCCCCCCAAGGAAACCAACACCGCCACCGGTGGCGTCACCGCGTCGGGCATCTCCGACAGCCACGGTGTGGTGTTCAGCGGCACCCCGCACTCGGCCGACTTCGAACACCGGGTCAGCGTCTCGGTGGACCTGTCCATCGCCCCGGACGACCAGGCGACGCTGGTGATCACCCCGACCGGCGTTCTGACCGGCGCGGACACCGCGGATCAACCGGTTCCGGATGACAAGCGGGATGCGGTGCTGCGGGCCTTCACGACCCGGGTGCCCAACCAGCGGCTTCCCTTCGGGGTGGCACCCAAGACCGAGGGGGCGCGCGGCTCCGACGTGATCATCGAGGGCATCGGCTACGGGGTCACCGTCAGCCTGGACGGCTTCAAGCAGTCGTGACCCGGTCATCGCCGGGGCGCGCGGGGTGAGCGGCACCCGCCGCAAATTTGATCGCCGTCGGTCATTCGGTAAGCTTGCCGACGTGCTAGCCCGCCTTGAGCCCCTGCTCACCCAACGCCGCGCAGTCGATCTGTGCCGCACCGCGGGCTGTTGCTGTCGCTGTAGCTGCTGAGTCGCCGCGCGCTTTCGCGTAAGCACTCGGAGCAACCCCGGAACGTTACCGAGGCCCGTCTCCCGTCGTTCGTTCCCATAAGCAACAGGCGTATCCAGGAGTAGTACCGTGCCGAGCAGCAACACCACCACCCAGCCAGACGTCGTCGACGTGCGGGGTCCCAGGTTCGCCGCCTGGGTCACGACCGCAGTCCTGGTGATCACCCTCGCCTTCTCCGCCGTCAGTCCGCTGGCGGCGGCGGCGATTCTCGGCGTCCAAGCGATCATCTTCGCCATCGGAGCCGTCGGCGGCCCGCGCAAGCACCCGTACGGGCGGATCTTCGCTCGCTTCGTGGCGCCCCGGCTCGGGCCCGTCGGGGAACGCGAACCGGTGGCACCGCTGAAGTTCGCCCAACTCGTCGGCCTGGTCTTCGCGGTCGTCGGCGTCGTCGCGTTCGCCGCGGGCGCCTTCGTGGTCGGCGTCATCGCCACCGCCGCGGCGCTGACCGCCGCCTTCCTGAATGCGGCCTTCGGCATCTGCCTGGGCTGCCAGCTCTACCCGCTGGTGGCGCGCTTCCGAGGCGCCGCGCGCACGGCATGACCCGTTCATAGAAAGCGATCGAAAGGATCACCGCATGGCACGCTCCGACGTCCTGGTCTCCGCGGACTGGGCCGAGAGCAATCTCGACGCCGCCGGCGTCGTCTTCATTGAAGTCGACGAGGACACCAGCGCATACGACACCGGCCACATCCCCGGTGCGATCAGGCTCGACTGGCGTTCCGACTTGCAGGACCCCGTCAAGCGCGACTTCGTCGACGCGCAGCAGTTTTCGAAGCTGCTCAGCGAACGTGGCGTCGCCAACGACGACACCGTGATCCTCTACGGCGGCAATAACAACTGGTTCGCCGCCTACGCCTACTGGTATTTCAAGCTGTACGGGCACGCCGACGTCAAGCTGCTCGACGGCGGCCGCAAGAAGTGGGAGCTCGACGGGCGCGCGCTGTCCAGCGACACCGTCAGCAGGCCGGCCACCTCGTACACCGCGGCCGCGCCGGACAACAGCATCCGCGCGTTCCGCGACGAGGTCATCGCGGCCATCAACACCAAGAACCTGGTCGACGTGCGTTCGCCCGACGAGTTCTCGGGCAAGATCCTGGCGCCGGCGCATCTGCCGCAGGAGCAGAGCCAGCGGCCCGGCCACATCCCCGGGGCGATCAACGTGCCGTGGAGCAAGGCGGCCAACGAGGACGGCACGTTCAGGTCCGACGACGAATTGGCCAAGCTCTACGCCGACGCCGGCCTGGACGGCTCCAAGGAAACGATCGCGTATTGCCGGATCGGCGAGCGGTCTTCGCATACCTGGTTCGTGCTCCGGGAATTACTCGGCCACAAAAACGTCAAGAACTACGACGGAAGTTGGACGGAATACGGCTCCCTGGTGGGTGCCCCGATCGAGTTGGGAAGCTGATATGTGCTCTGCCCCGAAACAAGGAGTGACGTTGCCCGCCAGCGTCGACTTGGAGAAGGAAACGGTGATCACCGGCCGCGTCGTGGACAGCGATGGCCAGGCGGTGGGCGGCGCCTTCGTCCGCCTGCTCGACTCGTCTGACGAGTTCACCGCCGAGGTCGTCGCGTCGGCAACGGGTGACTTCCGGTTCTTCGCGGCGCCGGGGTCCTGGACGCTGCGCGCGCTGTCGGCCTCCGGCAACGGGAACGCCGTGGTGAGTCCGTCGGGCGCCGGCATCCACGAGGTGGACGTCAAGATCGCCTGAGACCCCGGCTGCCCTGACCGGGATCGCGCGGGGCGAATAGACTTGTCCCCGTGGTGCTCTTCTTCGAGATCATGCTGGTCGTGGCCGTCGTGGTGATCTCATGGTTCGCGCTGTACACGCTGTACCGGCTCATCACCGACGAATCGTGACTCGCGCGGACGACGATCCGGTGGGGGTACCTTCCGCTAGCGACGGTGAGGAGTGGCGGACGACTTCTGACGAACCACTGGGTTCTGCGAGCTCCGGCGATCGCGCGGTGGCTGCCGCCGCTGAGCGCGCCAAGCTGACCGCCGGCCGCAACATTCCCGCCTTCGACGATCTGCCGCTTCCCGCCGACACCGCCAACTTGCGTGAAGGCGCCAACCTGAACGACGCCCTGCTGGCGCTGTTGCCGCTGGTGGGTGTGTGGCGCGGGCACGGCGAGGGCCGCGCACACGACGGGGATTACCGGTTCGGCCAGCAGATCGTGGTTTCGCACGACGGCGGCGACTACCTGAATTGGGAATCCCGCTCGTGGCGGCTCAGCGAGGCGGGCGACTACCAGGAGCGCGGCCTGCGGGAGACCGGGTTCTGGCGTTTCGTCAGCGATCCCGACGATCCCAGCGAATCCCAGGCGATCGAGTTACTGCTGGCCCATTCGGCCGGCTATGTGGAGCTGTTCTACGGCCGACCGCGCAATCAGTCGTCGTGGGAGCTGGTGACCGACGCACTTGCCCGCAGCCGGTCGGGCGTCCTGGTCGGTGGCGCCAAACGGCTCTACGGCATCGTCGAGGGCGGCGACCTGGCCTACGTCGAGGAGCGGGTGGACGCAGACGGCGGCCTGGTGCCGCACCTTTCCGCCCGGCTCTCCCGCTACGCGGGATAACCGCCGACCCGTTGCCCGCGTGGGCAACTCGGCGATGTGCGCGGGCCCGGAATCATTGCCTTCGGCCGATCTTTTGCGTGTACTGTTCGACGTCCGAACAGCCGATACCGCGCGAAGGGAGATCGGCGGATGCCCCCCACCAGGACACCCTCGCCCATCTTGCGTTGGGGCGTAACCGCGGTCGGGCTGCTCCTCATCGTCTATTTGGCCGTATTGGACCTGCAGCCCGGGATCATCGACGCGCTGCCCCCGGCCCTGGCGTGGTTCGGCAGGCCCGGATCGATGCCGACGCTGGCGATCGTGGTGACCGTGCTGATCGCCGCGTCGGTGCTGACCTTCCGGTCCGGCGGAAGCCATCGGATGGTGGGGGTTTCGTTCACCCTGATCGCAGGCCTGGTCCCGATGACGGCGGTCCTGGGCCTCACGTCCTACTGGGGTTGTCACGACGCCAACCATCCGGCCTTGTTCACCCCGCTGATGGCGACGGCCAGCCTGGTCAAGGGCGGCACCGGTGACTTCTCGGTGGGCGGGCGAACCTGTCCGAACCCGACACCGGTCGGCCTGGAGCTGGCCCGAATCGCGGCGCTGTCGGCGATCTTCACCGGGTTGGGCGGCGTCGTCGTCGGGGTCTTCCGGTCCCAGGTGGACCGGCTGCGGGCGAACCTGGCCGATTCCGTCACGGCCGTCGTCGGGGTCGACGCGGACACGCAGTCGATGATCAGCGCGGTCGCCCGGACGCTGGACCGGCGCGGCACGCTGGTCGTCCTCACCGGCGCCAGCGACGACCGGGTGCAGCGGGCCCGCAGGCAGGGCGCGCGGGTGGTCCTGGTGGACTTCAACAACCCCGCCACGCTGGTGTCGTTGCGGCTGTGGCGCAACCTATCCCGGCTGTATCTGATGGCGCCCGACCCGGCGATCAACCTGCTGTGGCTGGACCTGATCAGCCGCCGGCTCGACGAGGTCGCCCGCAAACGGCGGTTGCCGCTGATCGTGCGGATGGACGATCCCTGGCTGGCCCAGGCCTGGCGGGCCCAGCAGTTCGGCGGGTCGGACACCCGATGGGCCGCCGACGTGGTCGGGAAGTACGAGGTGACCGCGGGCAGGCTGCTCGACGGCATTATCGCGAGCGGGCGAACGAAACGCGTATTCATTTGCGGTACTTCGCAATTGACGCTGGCTCTGTGCGCGGACCTGACACAGCGCGCCCTGGAACGCGACTTCTACACCCCGCCCGGCGCGGTCCCGTTGCCCGCGCTCACGCTGGTCGAAAAAGACGCCGGCGAGTATTTGGCGGATCACGAGTTCCACCGGCGGCAGGCCGGATTCGCCTCGGAGGGACCGGCGATCGACGCAACCGCGGAGACACCGACCGTTCCCACCATGCTGAAGCTGATCGGCGACGCCGACCCCGCGACCAGTGCCGTGATCTTCGTCGACTCCCACGCCGCGACGACCGCCGCGAGGCTGGCGGCCCGCTTCCCCGACATGCCCATCTACGCCTCGGACCTGAACACCAGCATCAGCGACGACTCGATCCAGGTGGTGGGGCGGCTGCAGTCCTACTCGCTGGTCCTGGACACCCAGGAGGGCCAGGTACAGGACGCCTGGGAGCGCGCGGCGAGGTTGATCCACGAGCGCTACGTCTCAACGATCGACCCGGACGCGCCGCGATCCCCGGCCGCGATGCCGTGGGCCGAGCTCAACGAGTTCTACCGCGGGTCCAACCGGCGTCAGGTGCGCAACGCGCTGTGGATGGTGGAGCAGATCGCGGGGCACACCTGGAACACCTGGGGCAGCCCGCCCGCGCAGCTGTCCGGCCACGAGATGGCGGACCTGCCGCCCTTGGAACAACTCGCGCTCATGGGCTTCGACCACGATTCGGCAATGAGCATGGCCCGCGCCGAGCATGAGGATTGGTGCCGCTACTACCGCCGCAACGGCTGGAAATACGGTTCGCCGCGCGACGATTCGCGCAAGATCCACGACAAGCTGGTCGACTGGTCGGCGGTCGAAAGCAACCCGGCCCTACTCAACGCCGCCGTCCGCAGCCTGGCGGGCACGTTATGGAGCCTGCGGCAGTTGGGCTTCCGGTCGCGGCCGCTCTGGCAATCGTTCACAAGGGTCGGAACGGTGGCCGCCGAACAACGAAGCGCCCCATGGACATGGACGTCGGATTCGGGACACATCATGCGCGCCGACGCCGGCGACTGGGCCGTCCAGGGGGACGGCAAGGTGTGGTCGGTGCGCGACGACATCTTCAAGGACACCTACGAGCCCGCCGGCGAGGGGCGCTGGCGGCGAAAAGGTCGCGTCCAAGCGCGCCCCGCCTACCCGGGCGAGACCATAAACACCTTGGAGGGTCCCACAACCGCGGCGGAGGGCGACTGGGTAGTCCGCGGATCCACCGGTGAACAGTGGCCGGTTCCCGGAGACGAATTCGCCCGCCGCTATGCCGAATTCCACCCGCCGGAGGAGGCTTCCGCGGTGGACGGCGGGCACGGCTGAGTTTTGGGCTGCGCGCGCAAATGGCCACGAATTTGCGCCGTCCGATACGCCCGGACACTGATACGGTATCGGCGCATGCGTAATAGCCGCACGCGCCGATACCGCCCCTTCGTTTGCTACGCCCCTACGTAGGAGACCGCGATGCCGCTGTTCATCAGCTACTCGAGCCAGGACAGGGCGACGGTCGACGCCCTGACGACCGCGCTTCGGCGCGGCCAACAACAGGTTTGGTTCGACCAAGAACTCGGCGGCGGTGACTCCTGGTGGAACAAGATCCTCGAGCAGATCCGCTCGTGTGACGTGTTCATCGTGGCGCTGTCCAACAACTGGCTGCAGTCCAAGCCCAGTCAGGCCGAGTTGCGGTACGCCAGGGCGCTCAATCGGCCGATCCTTCCGGTTCGGATCGGCGACATCGACAGCATGCGGGTGAATCCCCTTGCCGCGTTGCAGATCATCGACTACCGCGAACCGACCGTCGACGCCGGGATTCAACTCGTGACTGCGGTACACGCGCTGCAAGGCAAGCCGGTGCCGCTGCCCGATCCGCTGCCCGAAGAGCCGCCGGTGCCGTTCGGGTACATCACCCGGTTGGGTAACACCCTCGCCGAAAAGGAGCTCAGCCCGCAGCAGCAGACCCAACTTCTGATCGAGCTGAGGCAGGGACTCGACGAGGACGGGGATGACCCCAGCGCGCGCGGCGACATCGCCCAGCTGTTGCGCATGCTGCGCCTGCGCCACGACGTCACTTACCGGACCCGCACCGAAATCGACAACGTGCTGGCCGAGATCGAGGCCAAGGGCGGTTCGCCGACGACCGCGGCCGCGGGCAAGTCGCAGGCACCGGCGGCGGCCGCAGCGCCGGCCGCCGCGACGCCGGCCGCCGGCCCGTCCGCCGGCCCGTCCGCCGGAACCGCGGCGCCGCAGCCGGCGGCCGGATCCAATAAGCGGCTGCTCATCATCGGCGGCGCCGCCGCCGCGGTGATCGCGGTGATCGCGATCGTCGTCGTGTTCGCCACGCAGGGCGGCAAGACCAAGCCCGCCCCGAAGGCCGGCACCGGTGGGACGTCGGCTCAGACCGCCGCCAACCCCGCGCCGAATGACCCCAATTCCGGGAACGCCTCGAAGCTGGACGCCTACCTCCTCGGCGCCGCCGATGTCGGCGCCGTCATCGGCGACCCGAATTTGGTGGTCTCGGAGAAGGCCGCGCAACTGCGTAACTTCAGGCCGACGCTGTCCAACCCGGATTGCAAGGGCGAATTCGAACCCATCGAAGAATCGTCCTACAAGGACGCGGACGGCTACACCGGGGTAAGCGCTCAAGCCGTACACAGCCCCGGCGAGACCCAGGCTCACCGCGTCTACGAAGCTGTCGTCCAGTTCTCCTCGCCGGACAAGGCGACCGCGTTCGTGCAGGCTTCGGCGGACAGGTGGAAGGCGTGCTCCGGGCAATCGATCACGTTGACTTACAACGGCAAGACCAGCGAATGGAAGTTCGGTGAGGTCACCGGGGCCGTGCCGAAGATCTTCCAGGAGCGGACGCAGGCGGACGGAACCCGCATCTGCCATCACGCGCTGCACGCGGCGTCCAGTGTGGTCGTGGACCTCTTGCTGTGCGGCCCCGACGCCGAGACGGGTCAGGCGGGCAAGCTCGCCGGGCAGATTGCCGCGAAGGTGAGCCAGTAACGGCTCCAGACATGGAGCGGCCCCCGAGCAAGGCTCCTGGTTGGACAGACCGGAAGCTCGGGGGCCGGGTGGCTGCGGGGAATTCGCTAGCGCGCGTATGCCGCCAGCTCTTCGCAAGCCACTGCTGCTAGCGCGCAGCCACCTCACATGTCCATGAAGCTATCAATTTCGCGGACCACCTCCCTTCTTGTGTACGGCCGACCGTACCCGCGATTCCGCAAGCCGACAACACAATTCAGCGCTTAGCGATCGCTGACGATCGCCGAGTCGACCAATGCGGCGAACTCGGCGGCCAACGGCGACCGAAGCAACGGGCGGCCGTCGAGCGTATGCACGCGGGCGGCCAAGGTCATGCTCGACACCAACCAGATCCCTTGCGCGGCATGGAGATCAGCGGGACGCAGGGACCGATAGTCGCAGTCGTACCCTTTGGCCCTGGCCACCTCGAAAAGGGCCTGCTGCGTGGTGCCGCGCAGAATCGGATACCACGGCGGCGGCGTCAGCAGGCACAGGTCCCCACCGGATCCGGTCGCGATCACCACCGTCGAGCGCGGGCCTTCCAGGATGTAGCCGTCCGAGCTGACGAAGATCACGTCGCCGGCGCCTTGCCGGGCGGCATGACGCAGGGCGGCCATGTTGACCGCGTAGGACAGGGTCTTGGCGCCGGCGAGCAGCCATGGCATCGCGTCGGCACCGGCCGCGGGCAGTCCGCGGTCCAGCATCACCGCGGCCAAGCCCTCGCGCCGCACCGCGGTGACTCGTTCGGGAACCGCGTTGACCATCACGTAGGTGGTCGGGGCGGTTCCACTCTCCCGGCCTCGGGTGTAGATCAGGCGCATCGCCCCTTCGTCGGCGGTGGCGGCCACCCACTCACTGCTGGCCGCATCGATCGCAGCGCGCCAGCTGGGCAGGTCGGGTTCGGGCAGGTCCATCAGCCTCGCCGATTGGGTCAGCCGCTGCAGATGCGACTCGACCAGACAGGGCCTGCCGTCGCGGACCAACAGCGTCTCGAAGACGCCGTCGCCGCGAACCGCCGCCAGGTCGTCGGCGTGCAGCAGCGGGGCATCCGGCGGATGTATCGCGCCGTCCAGCGTGACGATCACACCCGTCTGGCCTGCCATGGAGGTAAAGCCTAGCCGTGAACGTGAGGCTGCCCGCACGCTCGGCGCACCGGGCATCAAGGTCCGTAGAGTTGACGTGTGTCCGCAGTACCCGCACCAGATGCCGGCCCCGACGCGGGCGCCGTCTGGCATTACGGCGATCCCCTCGGCGAGCAGCGCGCGGCCGAGACCGGCGCGGTCGTCGTGGACCGCTCGCACCGCGCGGTGCTCACGCTGACCGGCGGCGATCGCCAGAAGTGGCTCCACAGCATCTCCACCCAGCACGTCAGCGAGCTGCCCGAGGGCGCCAGCACGCAAAACCTCAGCCTGGACGGGCAGGGCCGCGTCGAGGACCACTGGATCCAGACCGAACTCGGGGGCACCACCTACCTGGACACCGAGCCGTGGCGGGGTGAGCCGCTGCTGAATTACCTGCGCAAGATGGTCTTCTGGTCCGATGTGAGCCCGGCCGCCGCCGACATGGCGGTGCTCTCACTGCTCGGGCCGCGGCTGGCCGACCGGGCGGTGCTAGACGTGCTGGGGCTGGACCCCCTGCCCGCCGAGCTGACGGCGGTCCCGGTCTCCGGAGGTGGGTTCGTGCGCAGGATGGCGGGCGCCCCGGCCGGCCAGATCGAACTGGATTTGGTGGTCCCGCGCGGCGAATCGGCTGGCTGGCAGCAACGCCTCGTGCAGGCGGGGCTGCGGCCGGCGGGGGTTTGGGCCTACGAGGCGCACCGCGTGGCGGCGCTGCGCCCGCGACTGGGCGTCGACACCGATGAGCGCACGATTCCGCACGAGGTGGAGTGGGTCGGTGCTGCGGTCCACCTCGACAAGGGCTGCTACCGGGGGCAGGAGACCGTCGCGCGGGTGCACAACCTCGGGAAACCGCCCCGGATGCTGGTGTTGTTGCACCTCGACGGTTCGGTGGAGCGGCCGGCCACGGGAGATCCGGTGCTCGCCGGCGGGCGCACCGTCGGCCGCCTGGGGACCGTGGTGGATCACGTGGACCTCGGGCCCGTAGCCCTCGCGCTGCTCAAGCGCGGGGTGCCGGCCGATACCGAACTTGCGACCGGCGCCCAGTCCTCGGTGGCGGCGGTCATCGACGCCGATTCGCTGCCGGCAACGGAACACATCGGCGCGGGACGGCTCGCCGTTGAACGGTTGCGGGGCGGTGCGAGATAATCCTCGATGAAGTGCGCCACAGCGGCAGGGGGCACCGACGCCCGACCGTAAGGCACGGTAAACTGTCGGCAGGACAATAACGACACCAGGAGATCGGAGCCGCCTGATTCGGGCCGCTCCGTTATTGCGCGAGGGGGTTCCCCCATGGGCCGCGGCCGGGCTAAGGCAAAGCAGACCAAGGTTGCTCGAGAACTCAAATACAGTTCCCCGCAAACCGACTTCACGCGGCTTCAGCGCGAGTTGTCAGGAACGGGTGCCGACGATTCCACAGAGCTGGAGGACGACGGCGTCGGCGACTCCTGGGAAGACAGCGACGACTGGCGCCGCTAGAACTGACGTCGCTGCGCCGGTCTAATCGGCTTCGGCACGGCGCCGGCTCGACTCCCGTCCTCTAAAATCGCGGATGCTGTCCGACGAGCTTTGCCCGCGGGCCCTCTTTGCCGCCTTTGCAGACGGTTCCCAGCACCCAGCAGTCCAAGTGGCGGGCCGTCAAAATGGCCAGGGCCCGGTCGGTGTCCTCGGGCGCGACGACGGCGACCATGCCCACGCCCATGTTGAACGTCTTGTCCATCTCTTCCCGCGTGACCCGACCGCGCTGGGCGATCATGGCGAACACCGGTGCGGGCGTCCAGGTTCCGCGGTCGATTTCGGCGACCAGGCCATGCGGGATGACGCGTTGCAGGTTGCCGGCCAGCCCGCCGCCGGTGACGTGGCAGAACGTGCGGACGTGGGTTTCGGCTGTCAGCGCCAGGCAGTCCTTGGCGTAGATCCGGGTGGGTTCCAACAGTTCCTCACCCAGGGTGCGGCCGAACTCCTCGACATACCCGGCCAAGTTCATCCGGTCGATCTCGAGTAGCACCGTGCGGGCCAACGAGTACCCGTTGGAGTGCAGGCCCGAGGAGCCCATCGCGATGATGGTGTCGCCGGGTTTGACGCGGTCGGGGCCCAACACGTCGTCGGCCTCCACGACGCCGACACCGGTCGCCGAAATGTCGTAGTGGTCGGGTTCCATCAGGCCGGGGTGCTCGGCGGTTTCGCCGCCGAGCAAAGCGCAGCCGGCGCGCACGCAGCCCTCGGCGATGCCCGCGACGATCGCGCTGAGGCGTTCGGGCACGGTCCGGCCCACCGCGATGTAGTCCTGCAGGAACAGCGGTTCGGCGCCGCACACCACGAGGTCGTCGACGACCATCGCGACCAGGTCCAGGCCGACGGTGTCGTGCTTGTCCATCGCCTGAGCCACCGCAAGCTTGGTACCCACGCCGTCGGTCGACGCCGCGAGCAGCGGTTCGCGGTAGTCGTTGCGCAAAGCGAACAGCCCTGCGAACCCGCCGAGTCCGCCCCGCACCTCGGGTCTGGTGGCCCGTGTCGCCAGCGGCTTGAACATTTCAACGGCGCGGTCACCGGCTTCAATGTCCACCCCGGCCGACGCGTAGGTAATGCCGTGGCTGCCCGGGTTACGTCCGGGGCTTTTTCCGGGATCCGTCATCGCGATAAAGGCTACCGGGCGCCGCCGACCGCCGTTATCAAACGTCTTGGAAGGGCCGGATCGGAAGGCCGTCAGTGGACGATCGGCACTTCGTCGGGCGCCAGTTCGTCGAGCCCGGCCCCGCGCGCTGCGTT
Organism: Mycobacterium sp. E3305; assembly: GCF_001666785.1. Classification (NCBI taxonomy): domain Bacteria; kingdom Bacillati; phylum Actinomycetota; class Actinomycetes; order Mycobacteriales; family Mycobacteriaceae; genus Mycobacterium; species Mycobacterium sp. E3305. Next base: position 25,967 of record NZ_LZJA01000113.1, read on the forward strand.
GGCGAGCATGTGCTCGATGACGTTCTTCCCCAACGCCGTCTCCTCGGGCAATTCGATCGGGTACTTGCCGTCGAAGCAGGCGGTGCAGAGCCGCGACGCGGGTTGTTCGGACGCCGCGACCAGGCCGCGCAGCGAGATGTAACCGAGGCTGTCGGCGCCGATGGCGTGCCGCACCGCTTCGAGCATTTCCTCTTTGTCTTGCACGGCGTTGGCGATCAACTCCGCCGGGGACGGGAAGTCGATGCCATAGAAGCAGGGCCATTTGACCGGCGGCGAAGCGATCCGCACGTGAACTTCCACTGCGCCGGCCTCGCGCAGCATCCGCAACAGCGCGCGCTGGGTGTTGCCGCGCACGATCGAGTCGTCGACGACGATGAGCCGCTTGCCGCGGATCACCTCGCGAAGTGGGTTGAGCTTCAGCCGGATACCGAGCTGGCGGATGGTTTGGGACGGCTGGATGAACGTCCGCCCGACGTAGGCGTTCTTCATCAGGCCCTGCCCGTACGGAATGCCGGACTCCTGCGCGTATCCGACCGCGGCCGGGGTGCCCGACTCCGGAACGCCGATCACCAGGTCCGCCTCGACCGGGCATTCACGGGCCAGCCGGCGACCGATCTCCACCCGGGTGGCGTGCACGGACCGGCCGGCGATCGTGCTGTCCGGGCGCGCCAGGTACACGTACTCGAAGACGCAGCCCTTCGGGGTGGGGTTGGCGAACCGGGTGGAACGCACCCCGTCGGCGTCGATCGCCAGCAACTCGCCCGGCTCGATGTCGCGCACGAACGAGGCGCCGACGATGTCGAGCGCGGCCGTTTCGGAGGCCACCACCCAGCCGCGGTCGAGGCGTCCGAGCGAAAGTGGCCGCACCCCATGGGGATCGCGCGCCGCATACAGCGTGTTCTCGTCCATGAACGTCAGGCAGAACGCGCCGCGCACGGTCGGCAGCAGCTCCAGCGCGGACTGTTCCAGCGTGGAATCCGCGGCACCGTGGGCGAGCAGTGCGCCCAGGATGTCGGAGTCGGTCGTCGCCGGTGCGGGGCAACGCCGCGCGATCAGCCCGGCGTCGCGGGCGCGGGCGGCAAGCTCGGCGGTGTTGACCAGATTGCCGTTGTGGCCCAGCGCAACGCCCGTGCCGGCGGCGGTGTTGCGGAACACCGGCTGGGCGTTCTCCCACGTGGTGTCGCCGGTGGTGGAGTAGCGGCAATGACCGATGGCGACGTGGCCCGGCATCGCCGCGAGGGTCTGCTCGTCGAACACCTGGCTGACCAGACCCAGGTCCTTGAAGACGAGGACCTGCGACCCGTCGGCGACGGCGATCCCGGCGGCCTCCTGCCCGCGATGCTGCAGGGCGTACAAGCCGTAATAGCTGAGTTTTGCGACATCCTCGCCGGGGGCCCAGACCCCGAAGACACCACACTCTTCACGGGGCGAGTTCAGGTCCTGCTCGGGTGCTTCGGCTCCTGCGACGGTCACGATTCGGCGGCTCCCCGGGGAACGGTTGGTGACGTATCGGAGTCTACGGGTCCAACGCCGTCGACTGCGAATTCACAGCGCGTGTTGCGCGTCGAAAATTCCCTCGCACCACCCTAAACCTGCAGTTCAGGGTTACTATTCAGCTGACATCGAACAGGGGCAGACAGTGTTCGATCTCACCTGCGCGGGAGCCGGAAAGGCTCAGCGCACCGGCGTCCGTCGCCTCGTGGAACGACAGCATCCCGGTCACCAGCAGCAACCACGTTCGCGGATCGGTCTCCACCACGTTGGGGGGCGTGCCGCGGGTGTGCCTGGGGCCGGCGATGCATTGCACCGCGACAAACGGCGGGATCCGCACCTCGACGCTGGCCCCGGGCGCCACCGCTGCCACGGTGCGGGCGGTGAGCCGGACCGCGGCCCCGAGGCTCTCGCGATCGGGAACGGGCCGGGTCGCGTCCCGCAACCAGTCCGCAACGGCCAACACGGCCTGCCGGGTCTTTGCCGGATCGGCCTTTTGACGGGCGGCCATACCCTAGGGTCTCAAACTCATGGAGCGTCGTCGCTTGCGGCGCGGGCCACCGTACAAGTCCGTCGGCCTCGTGACGCTCGTCATCATGGGGTTGGTCGGGTCGCTGCTGTATCTGCAGTTTCGCGGCGAGCTCACGCCGACAACGAAGCTGACGATGGTGGCGGCCCGGGCCGGCCTGGTATTGGATCCCGGCTCCAAGGTCACCTACAACGGTGTCCAGATCGGCCGCGTGGCCAGCATTTCGGAGATCACCCGCGACGGCAGGCCGGCCGCCAGGGTGACGCTGGATGTCAGCCCCAGGTATCTCGAGCTCATCCCGGCCAACGTGGCGGCCACCATCAAAGCGACAACGGTGTTCGGCAACAAGTACGTCGCGCTGACTTCGCCGCCCAAGCCCGCGGCGCAATCGATCACACCGTCGACCGTGATCGACGCGACCGCGGTGACCACAGAGTTCAACACCGTGTTCGAGACGCTCATGTCGATCGCGGAGAAGGTCGATCCGGTCAAGGTGAACCTGACGCTCAGCGCGGCGGCGCAAGCGCTGACGGGACTGGGCGAGAAGTTTGGCGACTCGTTGGTCAACGGCAACGCGATTCTCGACGACGTGAACGCCCGCATGCCCGCGATCCGCTTCGACGTTGCGCGGTTGGCCGCTCTCGGCGAGACGTACTCCAGCGCTTCGCCTGACCTATGGGACGCCCTCGACCACGCGGTGACCGCGGCGCGCACGCTGAACCGGCAGCAAGCCGATCTGGACGCGGCGCTGCTGGCGGCGGCCGGGCTCGGGGGCGCGGGCGCAGACGTGTTCGGGCGCGGCGGCCCCTACCTGGCGCGCGGGGCCACCGATCTGGTCACCCCCAGCCAGCTGCTCGACGAATACAGCCCGGAAATCTTCTGCACCATAAGGAATTTCGCTGAAGTTGGGCCCAGGATTCACAATGCGCTCGGCGACAACGGCTACTCGCTCGGCGCCCACGCGGCCGGCGGCATCACCGGGGCGCCGAGCCCGTACATCTGGCCGGAGAACCTGCCCCGTACCAACGCCCGGGGCGGTCCCGGCGGCCGACCGGGCTGTTGGCAGACGATAACCCGGGAACTGTGGCCGGCCCCGCTCCTGGTGATGGACACCGGCGCGAGCATGGCTCCCTACAACCACTTCGAGCTCGGCTCCCCACTTTTCACCGAGCACGTGTGGGGTCGCCAGCTCGGTGACTACACCATCAACCCGTGACGTCGCACGCCCAGCGCGGCGATCGCGCCGGCCTCGTTGATGGCCAAGTGCACCAGCATGGGAGCGGCCACGCTGCCGGAACGGTCTGCGAGCCAACCGAATAGCCAGCCCGCGACGCCCGTCACCAACACCGAGCCCAGCACCGGGTCGCCCGCCGCTCGCGCATCCGCGACATGGGAGAGCCCAAAGCTCGCCGCTTGCAACAACCTTGCGCCGGACCTTCCGTAGGCAGCGGAAGCGGCGGTGGTGAGCGCCGCGCGGAACGCGGCCTCCTCGGCCCACACGGTGCCGACGGGGATGCGCAGCAGCAGCCAGCCGGCCACCGACCCGGTCGGCTCGCGGTCTGCCATGGACGCCCGCACCGTCGGCACCGCCGTCGCTGCGGCGATCGCGCCCGCCGCGGCGGCCCCGGCCGCCGACCCCAGCCGCAGCCCCGCCCACAACCGCGGTGCGGTCAGCCCCAACGGTGCGCGCGTCACAACCACCAGCACTCCGGCCGCCGCCGCTTGGGTCGTCACCCGCCACGCCGTGGGCAGCCGGGGCCCGACGAAGCTCCAGCCCACCAGGGCGGCGGCCAACGCGAACGCACGGGCCCGACGGAAGTCGCGCTCGCCCATCAGGATTCGTCGCTGCGGCTCATCCGAAGAGGCGCGGCAGCACCGCCTCGGACGTCTCGCGCAGTTCGGCCAGCGACACGGTGAACAGGCCCTGAACCTCCACCCCGTCCGAGGCCTGGTCGACGACGCCGATGCGCACCGCGGGCAGCCCGCGCGCCTCGCACATCGCCCGGAACCGGCTCTCCTCGGTGCGGGGCACCGCCGCCAGAACCCGGCCCGCGGACTCGGAGAACAACGTGACGAACGGATCGGCGCCCTCGGGAAGGACGATGCGGCAGCCGGTTTCGCCCGCGAGTGCCGCCTCCACGATGGCCTGCGCAAGCCCACCTTCGGACAGGTCGTGCGCGGCGGACACCAGCCCGTCGCGTGACGCCGCGCTCAGCACTTCGGCCAGCAGTTTTTCGCGCGCCAGGTCGACCGCGGGCGGCACCCCGCCCAGGTGGTCGCCGCTCACCTGCGCCCAGATGGAACCGTCGAATTCGTCGCGAGTATCGCCCAGCAGCATCAGGGTCTCGCCCGGCTCGCCGCCCAGGCCCGTCGGAATGCGCCGGCCCACATCGTCGAGCACGCCGAGCACACCGACCACCGGCGTCGGCAGGATGGCCGCCGACCCGGTCTGGTTGTAGAAGCTGACGTTGCCGCCGGTCACCGGAATGCCAAGGGCCGCACAACCATCGGCCAGTCCCCGCACCGCCTGCGAGAACTGCCACATCACCCCGGGATCTTCCGGAGAACCGAAGTTGAGGCAGTTGGTCACCGCGACCGGGGTCGCGCCCGTGACCGCGACGTTGCGGTAGGCCTCGGCCAGGGCCAGTTGTGCTCCGACATAGGGATCGAGCAGCGTGTAGCGACCCGACGCGTCGGTCGACAGCGCGATGCCGCGGCCCGTGGCCTCGTCGACGCGAAGCACGCCGCCGTCGGCGTGCTCGGCCAGCACGGTGTTGCCGCGCACGTAGCGGTCGTACTGTTCGGTGATGAACGCGCGGCTGCACAGGTGCGGGCTGCCCAGCAGGGCAAGCAAAGTCGCGCGCCCCGAGTCGCAGGACGCCCTGAACGCCGACCGGTCGACGAGCCTGCCGCGGCCAAAGACAGGGGAGGAGCTGCGCGCGACTTTGCTTGCCCTGCTGGGCAGCCCGCACCTGTGCAGCCGCGCGTTCATCACCGAACAGTACGACCGCG
>NZ_LZJA01000114.1:0-23061 GCF_001666785.1 Mycobacterium sp. E3305
TCGGCAGCAGCGGGCCGGGCAACAGCGCCTTGCCCGCCGCCTCCAGGACGCACGCGGCGTCGATCAGGCGCCCGCCCTGCCCACCGAGGCTTTCAGGCAGATGCACCGCGTGAAATCCGTTGCCGACGAAGGCCTCCCACCACTGGGGCGGGCGCCTGATCGACGCCGCGTGCGTCCTGGAGGCGGCGGGCAAGGCGCTGTTGCCCGGCCCGCTGCTGCCGACGGTCGCCGCGGGAGCCGTCGCCCTGCTGGCCGACCCCACACCTGCCGCCGAGGCGCTGGTGCGCAACCTGGCCGCGGGCCTCATCGCGGCGGCGGTGCTCCCCGACGACGGTGACTTCAGCGCGCGCGCCGACGATGGCGGATGGGTGGTCACCGGCACGTCCGAGGTCACCGCGGGCGTGTGCGCTGCGCGCACCATCCTCATCGCCGCGCGCACGGAGAACGACACCGTGGTCTGGGTCGCCGCCGACACCGAGAACCCTGCGGCGACAACCGAACCCGTGAACGGCACCGACCTGATCTCCGACGCCGGCATCGTGCGGCTCGCCGATTACCGCGCAGGCGGCACGGAGGTGCTCACCGGGATCGACCCCGACCGTGCGCGGTGCGTCACGTTGGGTCTGCTGGCCAGCGCGACCGCCGGCATCGTGCAGTGGTGCGTCGAGGCGGTCACGGCGCACCTGCGCATCCGCGAACAATTCGGCAAGGTGATCGGAACTTTCCAGGCGTTGCAGCACAACGCCGCGATGTTGCTGGTCAGCAGCGAGCTGGCCACCGCGGCGGCCTGGGACGCGGTGCGGGCCGCGGACGAGCCCATCGACCAGCACCGCATGGCCGCCGCCGGTGCGGCGGTGATCGCGATCGCCCCGGTGCCCGACCTCGTCCTCGACGCGTTGACCATGTTCGGCGCCATCGGCTTCACTTGGGAACACGACCTGCACCTGTACTGGCGGCGCGCGATCAGTCTTGCGGCATCGATTGGTCCGGCCAATCGCTGGGCCCGGCACCTGGGGCAGCTGACGTGCACCCGGCAACGGGACATGTCGGTCGACCTGGGCGACGCGGAAGCGCCGTTCCGTTCCTGGGTGGCCGAGACCCTTGACGCCGCAATGCAGTTGCGCAACGACACACCCGCACCGCACGGCGACTACCCGGACCAGGCCTCCGGACCCCAGCGCACGTTGCTGGCCGATGCCGGCCTGATCGCGCCGCATTGGCCCGCGCCGTGGGGAATCGATGCGGGTCCCCTCAAACAGCTCATCATCGACGAGGAGTTCGTCAAGCGGCCCGGGCTGGTCCGGCCGTCGCTGAACATCGCCGAGTGGATCCTGCCCTCGGTGCTGGCAGCCGCACCAGAAGACTTGCAGGAAAAGCTGATTCCGCCGACCCAACGCGGCGAGATTCACTGGTGCCAGCTGTTCAGCGAGCCGGGCGCGGGCTCGGACCTGGCGTCGCTGGCCACCCGGGCAACCAAGGTCGACGGCGGTTGGCGGATCAACGGCCACAAGATCTGGACGTCGTTGGCGCAGTACGCAGACCTTGGCGCCCTGCTGGCGCGCACCGATCCCGAAGCGAGCAAGCACCGTGGCATCGGCTACTTCATCCTGGATATGCGGTCGCCCGGCATTGAAATCCAGCCGATCAAGACGGCCACCGGGCAGGCGCACTTCAACGAGGTATTCCTCAACGACGTGTTCGTCCCCGGCGAGATGTTGCTGGGCGCCCCCAGTGACGGCTGGAACCTGGCGATCGCGACCATGGCCGAAGAACGCTCCGCCATAAGCGGTTACGTGAAGTTCGACCGGGCCGCCGCGCTGCGCCGACTGGCGGCCGAACCTGGGCCGGACCGCGACGACGCGCTGCGCGCGCTCGGCGAACTCGACGCGTACACGAACGCCATCAAGGCGCTGGGGGTGCGGGAGACCATCCGGCTGCTCGACGGCCAGGCGTCGGGTCCGGCGTCCAGCATCGCCAAGGTGGCGATGAACGAGTTACTACGCAGAACGTTCGAGGCCACCCTGCGATTGACCGGGCGCGCGGCGATGATGGCCGACGCCGACCCCGACATCGTGGAGCGCTACCTGCACCTGCCCGCCGAGCTGATCGGCGGAGGAACCCGGGAGATTCAGCTGAACATCATTGCCCAGATGATCCTCGGACTACCTCGAAAGTAGGACCCGCCCATGGGATTACGCGGAGAAGCTGCGATCGTCGGCTATGTCGAGCTCCCGCCCGAACGGCTCAACAAGGCCTCGCTCGCGCCGTTCGCGATCGAACAATGGGCGGAGCTGTCCGCGGCCGCCCTCGCGGATGCCGGGCTGCCCGGCGACGTCGTCAACGGAATCGTGGCGTCGCACCTGGCGGAGTCGGAGATTTTCGTTCCGTCGACCATCGCCGAATACCTCGGTGTCGGGGCGCGATTCGCCGAACACGTGGACCTTGGCGGCGCCAGCGCCGCGGCCATGGTCTGGCGGGCAGCTGCGGCGATCGAACTGGGCATCTGTGACGCGGTGTTGTGTGCGCTGCCGGCCCGCTACATCACCCCGTCATCGAAGAAGAAGCCCAGGCCCATGGTCGACGCGATGTTCTTCGGCTCGTCGAGCAACCAATACGGCTCTCCCCAGGCCGAATTCGAGATTCCCTACGGCAACCTCGGCCAGAACGGACCCTATGGCCAGGTTGCCCAGCGCTACGCGGCCGTCTACGGCTACGACGAGCGGGCGATGGCCAAGATCGTCGTCGACCAGCGGTTCAACGCCAACCACACCGAGGGCGCGATCTGGAAGGACAAACCACTCACGGTCGACGACGTCCTGGCCAGCCCGGTGATCGCCGACCCGCTGCACATGCTGGAGATCGTCATGCCGTGCGTCGGGGGCGCGGCGGTCGTCGTCGCCAACACCGATCTCGCCCGACGGGCGCGCCACCGCCCGGTGTGGATCAAGGGATTCGGCGAGCATGTGCCGTTCAAGACCCCGACCTATGCGAAGGACCTGCTGCACACCCCGATCGCCGAAGCCGCCGACACCGCGTTCGCCATGACGCAGCTGAGCCGCGAGCAGATGGACATGGTGTCGATCTATGACTGCTACACCATCACCGTGCTGCTGTCGCTGGAGGACGCGGGGTTCTGCGAGAAGGGCAAGGGCATGGAGTTCGTCGCCAACCATGACCTGACCTTCCGCGGCGACTTTCCGCTAAACACCGCGGGCGGGCAACTGGGGTTCGGCCAGGCCGGGCTGGCCGGCGGCATGCACCACGTCTGCGACGCCACCCGACAGATCATGGGCCGGGCGGGCGCGGCGCAGGTCGCCGACTGCGACCGCGCCTTCGTTTCCGGCAACGGCGGGATTCTGTCGGAACAGACCACACTGATCCTCGAGGGGGACTGATCGGACATGACCACCTTCGAACGCCCGATGCCCGTCAAAACCCCTACCAGCGCGCCGTTTTGGGATGCGCTGGCGCAGCATCGCATCGTCATCCAGTACTCGCCGTCGCTGGGAAGCTACGTGTTCTACCCGCGGGTGCGCGCGCCGCGCACGCTAGCCGACGATCTGGAATGGCGTGAGATCTCCGGCATGGGAACGTTGTATTCCTACACCGTCGCGCGCCGACCGGTCAGCCCGCACTTCGCCGACGCCGTCCCGCAGCTGCTGGCCATCGTCGAATGGGACGAGGGGCCAAGGTTTTCCACCGAGATCGTCAACGTCGATCCCGCGGTTCTCAGGGTTGGCATGCGCGTGCGGCCGGTGTTCTTCGACTACCCGGAGCACGACGTCACGATGCTGCGTTACGCGCCGGCCGGTTGAGGTGCGTACCGGCACCGCCAGCCCTTGAGTAGCTTGGCGATTCGGGAGCCTCTGGATCGGGCGGCGCGTCCATAGCTGCTGTGTCGGCCAATGACGACCATGGGCGATAGCGGCGACGCGACCGGCCGCGGCGGGCTTCTGCGCGATCACGCGAACCTGTCGGGCTGCTTGGAAAGCGCTGCGAGAGCCATGTGTGGCGCGTCCGTCCGACTACGATGAGCCGAAAGTTGTTCAACGGGAGGTATGTGGTGCATCTCCGGCCGACCGGGCGGTCACAACCTGAACCGGCGGTCCGCGGCGAGAATTCGCAAATGAAGGCCGGAATGGGAGTGCTGGTCGTCCTCGTCGTCAGCGCCATGATCACCTCGATAGTGCTCTACATCGATGGCGCCGGATATCGCCGAGTTTCAACCGATGGATCATCGACCCGAAGTGGGACGGTCGTGACGCTGAACATCGAAAGCGTCCAGTCGGACTACAGCGTGCTTCGGGGCAACCTAGTGGTTTCGCCCGGATCCATGCTGCTCGATCCGGCCACCACCAGCCTCAAGCAAGACCTCACCGTCGAGGTGACCTCTGTCGCGACGCCAGTCAAGCGCACCTGGTTGAAGGGTGCACTGCCCGGCGTGTTCCCGGTCCCGCTGACCTTGTCACGCGACACTGAACGGTGGCCGTTCGACCGTTACTACACCGGGCCGATCACGGTGGAACTGTTTGTCGGCGCTATGCAAACACCCGAACGCGCCAGGGTGATGATCGTTGACCGGTTGCCCGGGTGGAAGATTCACGCGGCCGGACCGGACCAAGCCAGACCATTCGCGCCCTACGAGGTGACCATGGAACGCTCGGCGAGCACCATGGTGTTCGCGATGATCATTCTGTGCATCCTTCTCGCGATCGCGGGGGCAGGGGTCTTCGTCGCGGTCCAGACACTGCGGGACCGACGAAAGTTTCAGTCGCCCATGGTGGCCTGGTACGCGGCGATGCTGTTTGCGGTGGTTCCGCTGAGAAACGCCCTCCCCGGCTCGCCGGCGTTCGGAAGCTGGATCGATATGACCATCGTTTTGTGGGTGCTTGTTGCCCTGGTGGTCTCGATGCTGCTGTACATCGCGTCGTGGTGGCGGCATTTGCGCCCACATTCGGACCGCGAGACTCAGCCCGAGCATTGGGCAACCGAGGGCGCCGCGCCTCCCCGTTAGCGCGCTGCCCGCCGTGCCGATCGGCCGTTGGACCAGCCGACAGCGCGTGATCACGCATGAGCGCCGGACGATAAGTGACTAATAGTCGCCTTGGTTCACGCGATGGAGCCGCCATGGAGGGGCGGAGCAGAGGGCAGGCTTGCCCAGTCAGACGTTGGAGCGCAAGCCGTTAGGCACGGAGCCGCGGCCAGAGCGCAGTGTTGACACTGTGATCGAGGCCATTATCTACTAGTCACTGTCTCGGTGAGGAGTGCGGCATGAACAAGGACGACCTGATCCTGATCAGCGTGGATGACCACATCGCCGAACCCGCCGACATGTTCGACGCGCACGTTCCGGCGAAATACAAGGACCGCGCGCCCCGGGTGGTCATGGAACCCGACGGCGTCCAGCAGTGGTACTACGGCGAGGTCCGCGGGCGGAACATGGGCCTGAATGCCGTGGCGGGCAAGCCGCGGGAGATGTACAACATCGACGCTTCGCGTTACGACGAGATGCGGCCCGGGTGCTTCAACGTGGACGAGCGGGTCCGCGACATGAACGCCGGCGGCCAGCTGGCCGGCCTCAACTTCCCCAACTTCACCGGCTTCTCCGGCCAGGTGCTCAACCAGGGCCCCGACCGCGACATCAACCTGGTGATGATCAAGGCGTACAACGACTGGCACATCGACGAGTGGTGCGCCGCCTACCCGGGCCGATTCATCCCCTGCGGCATCCTGCCGCTGTTCGACGTGGCGGAGGCGGCCAAGGAAGTCGAACGCCTCGCCGACAAGGGTTGCCACGCCGTCACGTTCTCGGAGAACCCAGAGGCGTTGCAGATGCCCAGCATTCACACCAAATACTGGTATCCCTTGTTCGAGGCCGTCTGCGAGAACAAGACCGTCCTGTGCACGCACGTCGGCTCGGCGTCCCGTTCGCCGCAGGTGGCCACCGACGCCCCGCCCAGCGTGCAGATGACGGCCTCGTCGATGATGAGCATGTTCACCTTCACCGAGCTGATCTGGGCCGAATTCTGGGCGGACTTCCCGCAATTGAAGTTCTCGCTGACCGAGGGAGACGTCGGCTGGATCCCGTACTTCCTGTGGCGCGCCGAGCACGTCTACAACCGTCATTCGGGGTGGACGCTGGCCAAGTTCCCGCCCGGTTACAGTGGGCCGGCCGACGTGTTCAAGCGGCACTTCTACACGTGCTTCATCAGCGACAAGGTCGGCGTGCGCAACATGGAGTGGTTCAACGAGGACATGCTGTGCTGGGAGTCCGACTTTCCCCATTCCGACAGCAACTGGCCGTTCGCGCCGGAGGACGTCATCGAGACCATGGGGCATCTCGGCGACAGTGTCATCGACAAGATCACGCACGAAAACGCCATGGCGGCCTACTCATTCGACCCGTTCAAGCACATCCCGAAGGAGCACGCCCGCGCCGGTTACCTCCGCGCCCAGGCCACTGACGTCGACGTGGTGACGCACGTCGGCCGCCGGGCCAGCCAGCGCGACCGCGACGCGTGGACCCGGATGACCCAGTTCGCCCTGCAGTCGCAGGTGACGGCGGAGGCCGCCGGTATTTCGGGGCGCGCCACCACCCTGGGCAACTGAACGTGGCAGCCCGGGCGCCTTTCGCGGACTGGCGCGTGCTGGAGTTGTCGAACGGAATCGCGGTGTCCTACTGCGGCAAGATGTTCGCCGACGCCGGCGCCGACGTGGTGAAAGTCGAATCGGCCCAGGGTGATTCGATGCGCGCCCGGTCGGCCGGCGGTCCGCCCGGAGCCCTGTTCGACTATTTGGCCGCGGGTAAGAAGTCGGTGATGAACGACGGCGGTCCGGAGATCGCCGGCCTGCTGGCCGGTGCCGACATCGTGCTGACCGACCTGACCGACGGCTGGACGCTCGACGGAATCTTGGCCCGCACGGGCCGGTCGGCGGTGGTGGTCGCCGTGACTCCGTTCGGCACGACCGGACCCTACGTGGACGATCGCGTGCTGGCCAACGAGTTCATCCTGCAGGCGCTGTGCGGCTCGACCGCCGGCCGCGGCTGGCCCGAGGACGAACCGGTACAGGCCGGCGGGCAGCTCGGTGAATGGCTGGCGGGCACGTTCGCGGCAGCGGTGGCGGCGGCGACCGCGCGGCATGCCGCGCGAAGCGGCCGCGGGGAGACCATCGACGTCTCGACATACGAGGCGATGGTGATCGCGATGGGCGGCCTGTCCGCCATGTCGGCCAGCGTGCTGGGGGCGGATTCACTGTTGGGGCAACGGAGTCTGGAGCTGCCGTCGATCGTCCCCACCGCCGACGGCCTGGTCGGCTTCTGCACCATCACCGCGCAGCAGTTCCAGGACTTCCTGGTGCTGATCGACCGTGCCGACCTGCTCGACGACGCCGACCTCGCCTCGTTCGACGGGCGCGTCGCCCGCCGCGACGAATTCCTCGACATGGTCACGCGGTGGACTCAGACACGCAGCACGCAGGAGATCGTCGACCTCGCCGTCGCCTTCCGGATACCGGTGGCCCCGATCGCGACGCCCGAAATGTTGCCGGAGATCGACCATTTCGTGGACCGGGGCGTATTCGTCCAATCGGGGGCCGGGGTGTTGCAGCCGAGAGTCCCGTATCGCAGCGACGCGATGGTGACCAGGCCCCCCGGGCGGCCTGTTCGACTGGGCGCCGACAACGGCAAGGTCCACTGGCCGCCACGATCCCGTCCGACCGGCGGCGCCGACGCCGATGCACTGCCGTTGGCCGACACCAGGATCACCGACTTCACCGCGTTCTGGGCGGGACCGGTCGCGACGCAACTGCTGGGCGCCCTGGGCGCCGACGTGATCAAAGTCGAGGGCGTCCGCCGGCCCGACGGTATGAGGTTCTCCGCCGGCCGCCCACCGAGCTGGGACCGATGGTGGGAATGGGGCCCGGTGTTCCTGTGCAGCAACAACAACAAGCGTGGCGTCAGCGTCGAACTGAGCACCGACGCCGGACGGGCGATCGCGCTGGAGCTCATCGCCGCGAGCGATCTGGTGATCGAGAACTTCTCTCCCCGGGTGATGACGAACTTCGGCCTGGGCTGGGATGCCGTGCACGCGGCCAACCCGCGCGCCATCATGGTGCGGATGCCCGCGTTCGGGCTCGACGGTCCCTGGCGCGACCGGGTGGGCTTCGCCCAGACCATGGAGCAGGCGACCGGCATGGCGTGGATGACCGGACACGCCGACGGCCCCCCGGTGATTCCGCGCGGCGTGTGTGACCCGATCGCGGGCCTGCACGCGGCCTTCGCGGCGGTCGCCGCGCTGGCGGTCCGCGACCGGGACGGGGCCGGGATGCACGTCGAGTCCACCATGGTGGAGGCGGCGCTGAACGTGGCCGCCGAGATGCTGGCGGAATACTCACGCAACGGAATCGAGATGCGCCGCAACGGGAATCGCGGTCCCGGCGCCACCCCGCAAGGGGTCTACCGCTGCCGCGGAGACGACGACTGGGTCGCGCTGGCCGCGATGGACGACGCAGCACGGGTAGCCTTGGCCCGGCTTCTAGGTCGGCCGGACCTCGGCGCGAACGACTGGCGGGAGCAACCGGACGAGATCGACAAGCTGATCTCCGACTGGACCGGGCGGCGGTCGGTGACCGAAGCGGTGGACGCACTGCGCGCGGCGGGGGTGGCCGCGGCGCGCGTCACGCCGGCCCCGGAGTTACTGCGCGACCCGCACCTGCACGCCCGCGGCTTCTGGGAATCGGTCGACCACCCGGTGGCCGGCTCCTTCCTTTGCACCGGAATGCCGTTCGCGTTCCTCGGCAGACCGCGACGCTGGATTCGCCGGGTGCCGCCGCTGTACGGCCAACACACGAGTGAGGTGCTGACGGGCCTGCTGGGGCGCAGCGACAACGATCTGTCCGTCCTGCAGCAGTCGGGCACCATCGCCGCGCGGCCGGCGGGACTATGACATGGCGGTCACCCTCTGCGTTCCGCCCCGCGCCGGCGAATTGTGCGCCCCCGTCCGCTTCCTGCTCCGCCAGGACTCCGTGGTGATGGAATTGACGGCCCGGCACCGCATCACCAGCGTCGAGTGGGACGGGGGCGAGCACGCAGTCGCGATGGTCGTCGAGATCACCGATCCTCAGACGGCGCGGCCCGTGGACGTGCGGATCGATGTCGTCGCGGCCGGCGCGGTGCCCCCCGATACCCGGGCCACCAAGATCGGCACCGTCACCCGTGACGGGCGACCATATGACGTCATCGGCACCTATCTCGGTGTCGTCGCCGACGAAAACTAAAGCAAACCAAAGGATCACAGAGTGGCAACCACGAAACGCACCGCGGCGATCGTCGGTGTGCACAACACCCCGCAGGGCCGGCGCCTGGACGGCGAGACGTCCCGCAGCCTGGCCCTGAGGGCCATCCGCGGCGCCCTCGACGACGCGGGCCTGCGCCTCGACGACGTCGACGGGGTCAGCGCGGGCCCGCTGTCCACCGCGTTGATCTATGACCTGCGCCTCGGACCGGCCTGGCAGGGGCTCGCCTTCGGCGTCGGCATGATCACCGAGGCGGTCACGGCCATCGAGCACGGCATGGCCGACGTGGTGGTGCTCGTCGCCGCCCAGGCCGGCGAGTACCGCGACCACGAGGCCACGGCGCCGTGGACCCGGCCCGAAAACGAATTCGTCGCGCCGTGGGGCATGTTCACCACCGCCGAGTTCGCCTTGATCGCGCGCCGCCACATGCACGTCTACGGCACCACACGCGAACAGCTGTCGATCGTCGCAGCGACCATCCGCAACAACGGATCGCGTAACCCCGAAGCGGTGTATTACCAGCGAGGGCCATTCACACCCGACGACATCACCGCGTCGAGGCCGATCGCCGACCCGTTCCATCTGCTTGACTGCGCCACCACGTCCGAGGGCGGGTGCGCGCTGGTCGTGGCGAACATCGAAAAGGCCGAGGGCGCAAGCCAACCGATCTACGTGCTGGGCAGCGGCGCCGACTTCCACGGTCCCTCCTACCAGCACCCGCCGGCATGGGACCTGGCCGGGCGGCGGGACGGACACGTCAACGGTGTGGTCGGAAGGCGCGCGGCCGAGCGCGCGTTCGCCCACGCCGGTCTGCGACCCGACGACGTCGACGTGCTGGAACTCTACGACCCGTTCTCCTTCGAAATCATCCGCCAGCTCGAGGCGTTCGGGTTTTGCGGTGAGGGTGAGGGGGGACCGTTCGTAGCCGACGGCCACATCGCCATCGACGGCAGTCATCCCATCACCACCGACGGAGGAACCATGTCGTTCAGCCACGCGGGTTCCAATCCGCAGATGATGCAGCGGGCCATCCGAGCCGTCCAGCAGCTGCGCGGTCAGGCCGGTGAATTACAAGTCGCCGACGCGCACGTCGCGTTCTGCAGCAACGGGGGAGCGGGCGCCTTGTTCACCACGCTGCTGATCCTCGGGGACGAACCGCGATGACTTCCCATCCCTTACGCCCACAAACCGGTCCGGTTCCCCATGCCGCCAGCCATCTCAGCGTGCCCTTCTGGCGGGGCTGCCGGTCCGGCGAATTGCGGTATCAGCGCTGTGAGGCCTGCGGACTGGCGAACTTCCCGCCAACCGAGCACTGCCGCGAATGCCTGTCGGCGCAGGTCCGTTGGGAGCGTAGCGGCGGCGTCGGTGAGATCTACAGCTGGACGGTGGTACACCGGCCGGTGACCGCCGAATTCGAGCCGCCCTACGCGCCGGCCATCGTCGCCTTGGACGAGGGCTACCAGATGCTGACCAACGTCGTCGGTGTGCCGCCGGAGGAATTGCGGATCGGCATGCGCGTGCGGGTGCAATTCCATGCCGTCGGACCCGACGTGACCCTGCCCTACTTCACCGGGTCACCATGAGCCCCCGGCGCACCAGCAACGGCCTGCCGGTCACCGCCTACCTGGTGCTGGGCGTGCTGGCGGCCAACGACGAGCGGCTCACCGCGGGGGAGATCAAGCTGCGCGCCGAGTTGTCCGTCGGCCACTTCTACTGGTCGCCGTCCGTCAGCCACGTTCGGCGCGAACTGAATCGGTTGTTGGCCCGCGGCATGGTCGGTGAGGTCGGCGCCCAATCGGGCAAGCGGGCGATCACCCTCTACGAGACCACGGACGCCGGGCTCGATGCGCTCCGCCGGTGGGTGCAGCACTTCCCGGGCCAGGACCAGGTCGTCATCAAGCACCCCGTCATCCTCAAAACCTGGCTCTCGCGCGGCGAGGACCCCGAACGCATCGTCGACGCATTGGACCGGCACCTCGAGGCGACCCGCGCGCGGCTGGACGAGGCGTTGTGGTCGCGGCAGCGGTCCCGCGACCTCGGCATCACCGACGACCCGAGCCAACGCTTCTCATTCGCAGTCCTGGACTATGCGATCCGCGGCCTGTACGCGGAGCTCTCCAACATCACCCAGTTGCGCGACGAGATCGCCTCCGGCACAACGCAAGACCCGGTCAAACGGGTGCGACGGTCGAAGGGCCAGATCCGCCGCCGGGTACCCGAGACCCCGGGCTAGACGCCGCGACCGCGTAGGCGGTCCCGCGCGGTTCGCGCTCCCACAGCACCTCCCCGTCGGCGACGCCGGTGCCTTCGGCGATCAACTGTCGTTTGAGCACCTTGTGGGTGGCGGTGCTGGGCAGGTCGGTAGCGATTCGGACGTAACGCGGCCGGGCCTTGGGGGACAGGTCGGGCTGTGCGTCGAGGAAAGCCTCGAACGCATCGGGGTCCAGCGCGTGGCCCTCGTTGAGGACGATCGCGGCCATGACCTGGTCGCCAACCCGTTCGTCCGGAACCGCATATACCGCGACCCGGTTGATCGAAGTGTGCCGCAACAAGATTCGCTCGATTGGCGCCGCCGTCAGGTTCTCGCCGTCCACGCGCAACCAGTCGGCCGTGCGGCCGGCCAGGTAGATCCAGCCCTCGGCGTCCTTATAAGCGAGGTCGCCGGACCAATACATGCCGTGGCGCATGCGCTCGGCGTTGGCGTCCGGGTCGTTGTAGTAGCCGGTGAAGAAGCCCGAACCGGTCGTGTTGACCAGCTCGCCCACCGCCTCGTCCGCGTTGACGAGCGCCCCGTCGGCATCGAAGCGCGCGATCGCGCACTCGGTGACGGTGTCGCTGTTGTAGACCGCGACCCCCTCGGCTCCCCGCCCGATCGACCCCTTCGGCGTGCCGGGCTCGCGGATCACCATCACGGCGTTCTCGGTGGAGCCGAACCCATCCTCGACCTGGACGCCGAATCGGCGCGCGAACTCCTCGATGTCCTTGTCGTTGGCCTCGTTACCGAAGGCGACACGCAGCGGGTTGTCGGCGTCGTCGTCGCGTTCCGGGGTGGCCAGGATGTAGGCGAGGGGCTTGCCCACGTAGTTCATATAGGTCGCGCCGTAGTGACGGACGTCGTCGAGGAAGCTGCTCGCCGAGAATTTCGCCGGCACGATCGCGGCGCCGGAGACCACCGCGGGCGCCCAGCCGGCGACGACGGCGTTCGAGTGGAACAGCGGCATGGACACGTAGCAGGTGTCCCGTTCGGTCAGCGCGAAGCGCTGCGCCAGGTTGAGGCCGGCGAAGGCGGCCATCAGGTGGGACACCTGCACCGCCTTGGGATTCCCGCTCGTGCCCGATGTGAAGATCATCATGAAGGGGTCCATGGCGGCGACCTGCCGGTGCGGCACCAGCTCGCCGGCGCCCTCGACGAACTCGGTCCACTCCGGCGCCGACGTGTCGAGTACCCGAGTTCCCTCGAGGTCCAGGCCGTCCAGCAGCGGCCGGTATTCGGCGTCGGTCACGACGAATTGGCAATGGGCGCGGCGGACGTCGGCCGCGAGCGCCTCGCCGCGCCGAGTGGTGTTCAGGCCGCACAGGACGTAGCCGCCGAGCCCGGCCGCCGCCATCTGACTCAGCATCTCGGGGTTGTTTCCCAGCAGGGCACCGATGTGCATCGGCCGGCCTGGGTCGGCGGCCGATATCAGGGCCGCCGCCCGGGTGGCCGCACCGGCCAGGTACTGACTCCAACTCCACTGCAGGCCAAGGTGTTTCACCGCGGTGCCCGGATCGGACAGGCGTTTGTTCAGCAGCGCCTGAATGGTGTCGTCAGCCATCGGTCGGATTCACCTTCACTATGCCCAGCCCTACGAGACGAGACGGTCCGTCTTATCCTAGCGGCCGACCGTCCGCCGGCGACAGCGCCCGGTCCATGGGAACCCTGCGCATCGGGGACCGCAGGCCGTCCGTTATCTCGTGTTTGCGAGACTTTTGATGCCATTTCTCGCAAGTTTCTTCTTCGGCGGGCCGCGTGGATCGCGGTTGCCTCAGCATCGAAAGGCCATCATTGCCTCATGCTGTTTGAGTTGCACAGATCGCTGATTTTGCTCAGAAATAGAGCACGACATTTCATGGCCCCGTCGTCCGGCGCGGTGCCAAGGCCGGTGGCGCGGCCCGTTCGCCGCAGACGCACGTGAACTAGCCGCCGGGCGATCCGGCTGTGGGGGCGCCGGTTTGGCTGCGTCGCCGCTCATACATGGCTTGATCGGCGCGCTCGAGGACGGCGTCGATGGATCGGCCGTCTCCCGGCCGGTGTACCGCGCAGCCGACCGTTAGCACGACGGAGATCTCCGTCCCACCGGCGAGGGTGATCGGTGTCCGTTTTAGCTCGCTGGTGATCCGGTCGGTGAGCAGGGTGAGCCCGCGATCTTCGGCGGTGTCGGTGATGACGAGGAACTCGTCGCCACCCCACCGGGCGACCAGGCCATCTTCGCCGACCGCCGCGAGTAACCGGCCGGCGATTTCGACCAGCAGTTCGTCGCCGGCCTGGTGGCCGTGTCGGTCATTGATGGACTTGAATTGCTCGATGTCGCAAAACAGAATGCCGTAGCCGTCGTCTGCGGCGTCGAGTTGCTCGAGTTGGCTCCACGCCGCGGAGCGGTTCGCAATCGTCGTGAGTGTGTCGGTGGTGGCTTGGCGGGCGAGCTCGGCCTCTCGCATGCGGTCGGCGGTGACGTCGAGAATCTGGGACACGAAGCAGCGCGGCTGGTTGTGCGGGCCTTGGACGAGCACGGCGGTGAGGTTGCACCACACGATGCGTCCGTCGGCGGCGATGAAACGCTTGTCCATGCGGTAAGCGCGGCGGCGCCCCGCGAGACATTCGGCGAGCAGAGCCAGGTCGGCGTCCAGGTCGTCGGGATGGGTGATCTCCTGGAAGGTCAGGCCTGCCAAGTCCTTTCGGCCATAACCGAGCATGGTCCTGAGCGCCCGGTTGGTGCGCTGGAACGTACCGTCCAGGCCGACGACGGCCATGCCGATGGGCGAATGCGTCAGCGCCAGCTCGAACCGTCGTTCTCCGAGAAGGTCGAAGATGGCCGAGGACTGATCGACCGGTTCGGCGACGACGGCGCCGGGCGGGAAACCGTGGGTGGGTGACTTGGGCCGGCTGAGGTAGAAACCCTGGGCCCAGGGGATTCCGGCCGAACCTATGGCATCGAGTTCGCCCTGAGTCTCCACCCCTTCGGCGATCACGGTCGCGCCGATCTGTGCGGCCAGTTCGGCGATGGATTGGGCCAGTCGCCGCCGCGCAGCGTCGGCGTCGATGTTGCGCGTGATGGAGTGATCGACCTTGATGAATTCTGGTGCGATCTCCAGCACATGGGAGAACGAGGAGAAGCCCGCACCCACGTCATCGACTGCCACCCGCATACCGCGCGCTCGGCATCCTTCAAGGACGTCGTCGAGGGCGTCATAGTTCTCGACGGCATCGTGCTCGGTGATTTCCAACACGAGACGTGACGGGTCAACCTCGGCGAGTAGCTCTGGCCACGGAGTGCGCAGCACCGCCGACGGCGAGATATTCACTGCGACGAAGGCATCTTCGGGAAGTTGCGGCACCAGCGACAGGGCGCGCGCCATGACCGCGGTCTCCAATTCGATGTCCAAGCCCAACAGGGCCGCCTCGCCGAAGACCAGATCGGGTCGAAAAGGTTCGCATGGGAAGCGCGCGAGCGCTTCGACGCCGAGCACCTCGCCTGTCGAAACATCGTGCACCGCTTGAAATACGATCTCGAAGTCCCGCTCGGCCACCATCCTGCGAATGCCGTCCTGCTGATCGGTGGCGATCTTCGTCGGGTCCGTCGACAGTTCCGTCAAGGCGCCGATCAGTTCGGCCATCTTTCTGATGACTCGTAAATCGATGTCGGCCAGATGTGGTCGCGGCTGCTGACTGACCGCACACACGATCCCGACCGCGGAACCATCAGGGCCGAGCAAGGGGACGCCCACAAATGCGCCCACACCCCATTCGCGGGTTTTCGGCAGTACGGACGCGGTCCTATCGGCCGACGTGTCAGGGATGACGGCGGGCAGCCGCCCATCGATCACGCGGACGCTGTAAGACCCGGCCAGCGAAGATCGGTCGCCGGGCGACAGGCCCAAGGCACGGGCGTCACCGTCTACCACCTCAAAGACCTGCGTGCCGCTGTGAAACGATGCGACCCACGCCGTGTCAAGACCGAGGCGACGCCGCAACAAGCCCAAGAGGGTGTGGACCAAGTCCGCAGAATTCGTCGGTTCGTGGCCCGGGGCGTTTGCTACCTGCTCCTCGGCGCCCATAGCGACGATGCTAGACCGGCACGCCGGGCGAGGCATTTGGAATCGAGCGGACTTGCGGGCCTCGCTGGCAGGGGTGAACACCCGCGCACGGAATTCCGGCGGTTTGTCCTTGCACCACCGATGATCTCGAATCGACCGAGATCGTTTTGCCTGTAACTCTTTACCGCATACCGAGCCGAGGTGATCCGGGACCAGCCGTCATCCACCGACCATCATCAGGCCGCCATCGACCGCGAGTAGTTGCCCGGTGATGAACGAGGAACCGGTGCCGGCCAAAAACACCAGCATCGGGCCGAGGTCGCGTGCCGGATCCCCCAGCGCCCCACCCAACGGGATCATCATCTGCATCTGCTGATCGATCAGCGCGCTCGCGTCGGGGCCGAGGAACTCGCGCAGCCGGTCGGCGCCCGCGGTCTGCACGGCCGGCGCCAGTGCGTTGACCGTGATCTTGTCCGACGCCCAGGCTTTGGCCGCCGACCGCGTCCATGCCTGAACGGCGCCCTTGGTGGCGGCGTAGACGGCCGAGATCGGGCTACCCATAACGGCTTCCGACGAGCCGAAGTTGATGATCCTGCCGCCTTTGGGATCCTGGTCCTTCATTACGGCGTACGCCGCCTGATTGGTCAGGATGGTGGCTTTCACGTTGGTGTCCAACAGGAACGAGATCTCGTCGACGCCGATGTAACCCGGGATGCCGGCCTGCCACAGCCCCGCGGCGTTCACCAACACGTCGAGTCCGCCCAGACGAGCGGCGGCTTGGCCTACCATCGCCGAGACGGCGTCGGCGTCGCGCACATCGCACTGCAGCCAGGTGGCCGCGAGACCGTCCGGCGGCGGTGTCTGGTGGTAGGTGGCGACAACCTCGGCCCCCGCCCCGCCGAGGGCCCCCACGGCGGCCGCTCCGATGCCGCTGGCTCCACCGGTGACCAGGATCCGCCGTCCTCGCAGCACGTCTTCCATGCCCGCGAGCGTAACGCCACGGCGAAATCCGACTCGAACTTCCCCGTGCGTCACCGTCGCGAAACCGACGACGCGCTAGGTGCGCACCGCGATCGTGGACAACAGGTCGGCGAGCCGGTCCGGCTGGTCGATCATCGAGAACGTTCTCGCGCCGTCGATGATCTCGAGTCGGGCGTTCGGGATGGTGGCGGCCAGCCGTGCGCCGTCCTCCTGTTCGAAGAACACGTCGTCGGCCGACCACGCGATGAGGGTGGGTAGGTCGATCTCGGGCAGCCGGGCGGCCACACCCGTCGTCACCTCCGTGCGCATCGACAGCGTGAACTGGCGCAGGTCTTCGGCGATGCGGGGATCGGACAGCCCCGGGCGCACCCACGCCTCGGTGAGGTCGTCGATGTTGCTATGCGCCAACCCGTCGAACGCGCGCTTGCGCGCCGCCGGCACCCGCATGGCCTGGGAAACGGCCTTGAAGGTCGTCTTCGACTTGGCGGCAAGGATCACCGGCTTGAGGATAGGTGGCGGAAAGTGTTCGAACGCATCGCAACTCGTGAGCACCAGCGCGCCGAGCCGCTCAGGGTGATGCACGGCGACGAGTTGGGTGACGACCCCGCCGGTGTCGTTGCCGACCAGCACCACGTCCTCGAGGTCGAGCGCGGTGAGCGCCTCGGCGACCATGCCGGCCACGCCCGTGATGGTTCGGTCGGCGCCGCGGCGCAACGGTTCCGGATGCGCGCCCAGTGGCCACGTCGGCGCGATGCAACGCAGACCCCGGCCGGCGAGTCGCTCGCTGACCCGGCGCCACAGCTGGGCGCCCATCATGTACCCGTGCACGAAGACCACCGGCCTCCCGCTTTCGGGTCCGGTTGCTTCGTAATGGATGGTTCCGGCACTAATGTCGATCGTCGACATAAGAGAACTCCTACCTCGGGATACACTTACAAACAGGCTGTCTGTTCGTAAGTTACCAACAGGCTGTATGGAAAGCAAGAGACGGACCCAGGAAGAGCGCTCCGCGGCGACCCGCGACGCGCTGATCGCGGCTGC
The DNA here is from genome assembly GCF_001666785.1 of Mycobacterium sp. E3305. Classification (NCBI taxonomy): domain Bacteria; kingdom Bacillati; phylum Actinomycetota; class Actinomycetes; order Mycobacteriales; family Mycobacteriaceae; genus Mycobacterium; species Mycobacterium sp. E3305. The sequence goes on from NZ_LZJA01000114.1 coordinate 17,611, forward strand.
CCGGAAGCTCTGGGGGCTGCGCGGCTACGTGGACGTGGGTACGCCGGAGATCGCGGCCACCGCGGGGGTCACGCGCGGCGCGATGTACCACCAATTCGCCGACAAAGCGGCCTTGTTCCGCGAGGTGGTCGAGGCCGTCGAGCAGGACGTGATGGCCAGGATGGGCACTCTGGTGGCCGAGTCGGGAGCGACGACGCCGGCCGACGCGATCCGCGCCGCGGTCGACGCGTGGCTCGAGGTTTCCGGGGATCCCGAGGTGCGCCAACTGATGCTGCTGGACGCGCCTAGTGTGTTGGGCTGGGCCGGTTTTCGCGACGTCGCTCAGCGGTACAGCCTGGGCATGACCGAACAGTTGCTCACCGAAGCCATCCGGGCGGGGCAGTTCCCCAAGCAGCCGGTGCGGCCGTTGGCACACGTGCTGATCGGCGCGCTCGATGAGGCCGCCATGCTGATCGCCACCGCGGAGGATCCCAAACGCACCCGCCGGGAGACCCGGCAGGTGCTGCACATGCTCATCGACGGGCTGCTGGCGCTGCGGTAGCGGTCAGGGGTCGTCACCGCGAACCACGGCGAACGCCCGCGATGACGCCCCGGATGAGCCGGTCGAGGTGTTCGGCGTTGTCGACGGCCGGCTGTCCCGCGACGAACGCAACATGATCCCGTTGATGAACGGCAAGATCGCGATCCCGGCTAAAGATGGTTCTGGGTGAAGAACTGCCAGATGGTGTCGGTGGCGTCCAGGGCCGTCGAGGGCGCCGGGATGCCCGCGAGCTTCTCGGCGAGGGGACTCGGCTCGCCGCCCGGCCATTGATGGCCGGCGCCGGCCACCGAGATCAGCTCGACGGTGCGTCCGTCCGGGCAGCCGGCGACTTGGGTGGTCACGTCCCCGGCGGTGCTCGAGTTCGGCGGCCCGCACGCGTCGATGGCCCGCCATGTCGCGTTGACGGACTCCGCCGACGGCCCGTCTACACGGGCGGTCCCGTTGAACGAGAACGCCTTACCGGGTCCGCCGGTGTAGGGCACGCGGTCGTCGGCGGTGCCGTGGATTTGGAGCACCGACACGCGGTGCGCCCGGGAGCAGTCGGTCAGCAGCGTGCCCGCCACCGGGGCGATGGCGGCGAAGACGTCGGACTGGCAGCCCAGCCGGAGGGCCATCATGGCGCCGTTCGACATGCCGGTGACGTAGACGCGCGCGCGATCGATCGGCATCTGCTGCTCGACGGCGCCGACCATGGCCGTGATGAACCCGACGTCGTCGGCGCCGACCCGCTGCGGTTCACCGCAGCAGGTGCCGGCGTTCCAGGCGCGATTGAGTCCATCGGGGTAGACGACCAGAAACCGTCCGCGGTCGGCCTCGGCGTCCCAGTGGTAGGCACGCTCGGCCTGCTCCCCGTTGCCGAAACCGCCGTGCAGCATCACCACCAGCGGCGCGGCATCGGTCAATCCCTGGGGCCGGTACAGGTGGAACGTTCGACTGACACCGCCCGATTCGATGGTCTGGGTGGACTGGCCGACCGGGATCGACTGCGCGCCGGGCGTTCCCAGCGCATGTCCGCCGCCGCCCAGGCAGCCGCCCAGTACGACGACCAGGAGGGCGAGAACGCACAAGCCGGCAGCCCGGTGGCGGCGCGATTGCATTCCGCCATCGTGGCAGCCGGCGCCAATTTTGACAAGTAGCTTGTCAATCTCGGGCGTGGTGGCACACTTTCCCCATGCGACGCCCTTCCCATCCCGACTGGCGGCCCACCGTGCCCGCACTGGTCAACCTGGTGGCCGCCGCCGGGGCGCCGCGACTGCGGACGGCGTTTGCCGAGGCGGGCCTCGACGGGATCCGGCCCGCGCAAGCGGTGGCGCTCGTCCCACTGGCTGCCGGCGGGCTGCATGCATCGGATCTGGCCGACCGACTCCGCGTCAGCCGGCAAGCGGTGGCCCAGGCGGTCGCGGGGCTGGAGCGCCATGGCTACGTCACCCGAGCGGCAAACCCGCTCGACGCGCGGGCCCGGATCATCGAGCTGACGCCCCGGGGCCGCCAGGCGCTACGCGTAATGCGTTCCAACGCAGTTGATTTGGAAGGACGGTGGGAGCAGGTCCTGGGCCGGCAGCGGCTGACCGAGCTGCGCGAGACCTTACAACTGCTGCTTGCCGACCACAACGAGACGGCCGGGGACTGACGCCGGCCGGAAATTCCCGTGTCTAGATCGTCGCCGACGGCCTACGCTCGACCCAAGACAGTGAACAGGAGTCCACGTGCCCATCTTCATGGTCGAGCGCAACTTTGCCGAGGAACTGGAACCCGGCCTCGAGGTCGCGGACGGCATCAACCGGATCAACGACCAGGAGGGCGTTCGCTGGATGTACTCGTTCCTGTCGGCGGACAAACGGAAGACCTACTGTCTGTACGAGGCGCCGTCGCCCGAGGCCATCCGGGCCGCGGCCGCGCGCGCCGGTCTGCCCGCCGACTCCGTGGTCGAGGTGAGGGACCGGCTGATGCCGGACGGCGCCCTGTCCGACATCTGAGTGCGCTACCCGAGCAGTTCGTGATCGGCCGCGTACATCGCCGCCTGCGTGCGGTTCGCGGCGCCCGTTTTGATCAGGATGTTGCGCACGTGGTTGGCCGCGGTGTTGGTGCTGATGAAAAGGCGTTCTCCGATCGCGCGATTGCTCAGCCCCTCGGCGAGCAACCGGAGCACCTCGACCTCCCGTTCGGTCAGGCCGTCCGGACCCAGGGAACCGGCGGTCAGCACCGAATCCGCCAAGTCCACAACCCGGGTCTGGCCGATCGCACCGGCGATAACGCGGGCCTCCTCCGCGAGGGACCGGGCGGCTTCGGCGCGACCGCACGACGCGGCGAACAACGCGTGTCGGGCCAGCGTCTCGCTGATATGGACCACCGAGCCCATCCGGCGGTCCATCTCGATTGCCGCGGCGAAGTGCCGCTCGGCCGCGGCGCCGTCCCCACACAGCGCCGCGATGCGGGCCAGGTATCGGTCCGCGCTGCCGAACAGCGCGACGAATTGCCCGGCTACCAAGTTCTTTCCGACATAACGCATGACGAACGGGCGCAGCGCGTGGACCGCTTCACGGTGGGACAGCTCCAGTGCCGCCTCGACCATGAACACCAGCTCCATCGGCCACTGCGCATCCTCGAGGCGGTCACCCAGGTTGCGGTTGACCAGTTGGTTGAGCGCACGGGTCATGCCACGTTCGCACTTGAGCTCGGTGTAAAGGGCGAGCAGCCCGGGCACCCAGCGGCCGGTGAACGTTTCACTGCCGTCGATGAATTCGCCGAACCTCTTCAGATCGCCGGTCTCGCGGCGGATCATGAACATCTGTACCCCGTTGGACCCCTCGGTGTCGTCCGCACCGAACAAATCCCCTGTGCGCAAGGCGATATCGGCCCATCGTTCTGCACCGGCGAAGTCACCGCGCAGATAGGCCAGCGCTTGCTCGATGCACGCGCCGACGAAGCCGAAGGCGGGTTGTCCGCAGGTCTGCGCCGCTCGCCGCATGTCGGCGGTCGCGGCCGCAAGGCCGTCGGGCCGGCCTGCCAAGTAGCTGACCATGGCGTGAAAGTGTGACGCCGCACCCAGCGATTCGTAGTCGCGGCGCGACATCGCCATGCGCGACACCTCGGCCGCGCGCTGCGCCTGGATTTCGCTCATCTCGGGGGTAAGGCCTTGCCACAGACTGGTTTTCAGCGTGTGCAGGAGCACCGCCGCATCCTCGATGGCCCGTGCGCGCTCGATCGCATCGGCGCCGACCTCACGGGCCCGGGCCGCCTCGCCCGCGAAAGCCAGCGCGCGGCCGAAGCTGCCGAGTGCCCCCACATAGCGTGGGTCCTCGGCCGGCAATCCGCATGTTTCCAGAGCCGCCGCCAGCAAGTCCGCCGCCTTCGAATTCGACTGCCCGGGGCGCCAATTGGCTTCCTCGTAGCCGACGGCGGCCTCCAGCCGCATCAGCGGGTCGTCCATCCCGCCGATGCGTTCGTAGATGGTCCGCGCCCGCGCGAACGAGCCCCCGCGCACGTGGTTGGCGGCCGCGTCGAGGTGCAGTCTGGCCCGGTCGGTGAGGTTGAGTTCGGGAAGCGACGCCGCCCGCTCGAACCACTTCGCCGCATCCTCGTAGGCCAGGCTCTGTTCGGCCATCCGGGCCGCCTGGCGCGCGTATCGCAACGCCTGCTCGTGGTAACCCAGGACGTGCGCCACCAGAAAGTGGTTGGCCAGGCGCGGCACGAGCGACGGGTCGGCGCGTCCCTCGAGCGCTTCGGCGGCGCGCGCGTGCATGATCCGCAGCCGCGACGCGGCCATCCCGCCCAGCACCGATTCGCGGGTCAGCGCGTGCACGAACGCGAATTCGCCGTCGGAGTCGTGGACCGCGCGGACCAGGCCGACGGCCTCGGCCGAATCGATCGCCGCCAGCGTCGCGCCGACCTCCGTCTCGCACGTCGAGATGAGCGCGGGCAGATCGAACGTCTGGCCCAAGACCGCGGCCTGCTCGATCACCGCCCGCACGGCGGTCCCCAGCCCGGCAAGGCGGCGGGCGATCGCATCCCCGATCGACGCGGGAACCGTCTGCTGCGTGCTCAAAGTGGCAAGCCCACCGCGGATTTCGAGGTCGTTGACCAGTTCGGTGAGGAAGAACGGGTTCCCGCCGGTCCGCTCGCGCAGTAGGGCGGCGGCCGTGCGCGCCGACGCCGGGGCCAGCTGCTGGGTTCGGGCCACGAACTCGGCGATGGCCTCGGTGTCCAGCCCCGCCAGGTCCAGGCGCCGCACCCCGTCGAACCGGTGCAGTTCGGCCAGCCGGGTCGCCAGTTCATCGGATCGGTCGGGCTCGGTCGTGCGGAAGGTGACCACGACCAGCACCCGTGCGTCGGCGCAGCCGATCAATACATGCTCGAGCAGCGCGAGGGTGGGGAGCTGTGCCCAGTGCAGGTCGTCGAGGATCAACGCGACCGGGCGATCGGCCGCCAGACGCCGCAGGTATCCGGTCAACGCGTCGAAGAGGGCCTGTCTCGCCGATCCGACGTCCGGCGCCGTGCCGTCACCGGAGAGGTGCCGGTCCACGTGCGGTGACAGCCGCCGCAGTTGCGGGCCTATTTCGCCCAACGGCTCCGCCATCGACCCCGGCGGACCGGCGATCAGCAGCCGATCAAGCGCTTCAGCGAAGGGCGCGTAAGGCAGATCCTCGTCGGCGCTCGAGCTTCCCACGAGCACCGCGACGTCGTGTTCGAACAGCGTCCCGGCCACCTCCGCGGCCAGGCGCGTCTTACCGGCTCCGGGCTCACCGCCGATGAAGACCGCCTGGCGGTTGCCCGCCTCGACCCGCTCCCAGGCGTGCTCGAACACCGCGAGTTCCGCGTCACGGCCCACGAGCGGGCCGCGGCGACGAGCGATGAGTTCGGCCGGGAGCGGGGGCGGCATCCACTGCGCCATGCAAACAAGGTAACCACGG
>NZ_LZJA01000115.1:0-21581 GCF_001666785.1 Mycobacterium sp. E3305
CCTTGAGGTCGGCGTCGGCGTGCCACAGGCTGACGGCCTCGGCACCGACACGCCGCGCCGCCCGGGCGGCGTCGACGCCGTGGTGGTGCCCGGCGGTTTCTCCTACGGCGACTACCTGCGCGCGGGGGCGATCGCCAGGTTCGCCCCGGTGATGGGCGAAGTTGTGGCCGCCGCAAACCGCGGCATGCCGGTGTTGGGCATTTGCAACGGGTTTCAGGTGCTCTGCGAGGCGGGGCTGTTGCCGGGGGCCCTGACCCGCAACGTCGGTTTGCACTTCGTCTGCCGCGATGTGTGGTTGCGCGTGGCGTCGACGTCGACGGCCTGGACGTCGCGTTTCGAGCCCGATGCGGACTTACTGGTGCCGCTGAAGTCCGGCGAAGGCCGCTACGTGGCGCCCGCCGACGTCGTCGAGGAGCTCGAGGGCGAGGGCCGGGTGGTGTTCCGCTACCACGACAACCCCAACGGCTCGCTGCATGACATCGCCGGCGTCAGTTCCGCCAACGGTCGCGTGGTCGGACTGATGCCGCATCCCGAGCACGCCATCGAAGCGTTGACGGGGCCGTCCGACGACGGCTTGGGCCTGTTTTATTCGGTATTGGACGCGGCGCTGTCGGTCTAGGCGGAAACGCCTGCTGCGGAGCGCAATTCGGCGAACGATGCGCAGATGGCGTCGGTCGCCTCGTGCGGGTCGTCAAACGTCCGGTCATCGGTGAGCACGGCGACGCCCAGCTGGTCGACATAGCTCCACACGGTGATGTTGACCGGGGCGCCCGGTGATAGCACCCCGGTCGAGTAGATCTCGGTGACCGTCGCGCCGCCGAAGTGTCCGCGCTCGCGCGGGCCCACCACGTTGGAGACCGCGACGTTCATCAGCTTGTTGGGTGCGTCGCGCCGCCCCAGCCACCGGAATGCGGCCGGAGCGAACGCGGTCGGCAGATAGGCCATCAGCCGGCCGTAAAGCTCGGGGCCGAGGATCTCGTGGTCTTCCTTGGCGATTCGGGTCGCCAGCGCCACCAGCCGTGCCCGTTCGGCGGGATCGGCGACGTGCACCGGCAACGAAATCATCAGACCGCTGATCTCGTTTCCGGTGATGCGGTCCGACTTGTCGGTGGCCGTCGGCACCGACGCGATGAGCGGCCGGTCGGCCGCGCCGTCGTAGGCCAGCAACAGTGTGCGCAGGCCGCCGGCCGCCGTGGCCAGTATCAGGTCGTTGAGGGTGATGCCCAGCGCCTTGGCGGTCGCCTTGGCTTCGGCCAGCGGCAGCGTCGTGCTGGCGAACCGCCGCACGGGCGACACGACGTGATTCAGGAAGGTCGGTGGAGCGTCGAAGGCCTCGGCCAGATCCGGGTGGGCACCCCGTTCTCTGGATCGGCGGCGGACCCGCGTCAACCCGGTGGCGGCATCCCTCAGCAGCCCGGGGAGCTCGGCGATCTGCCGCGCGTGGTCGCGGGCGGCAGATCGCAGCAGGTCGGCGGGCGACGCGGTGACGCCCGCTTCGTCGTTGTCCCGCTCGTCGGTCGGCCCGTCCTCGAGATCCATGGCGCGCGCCAAGAGGTTGACGGAGGCCACACCGTCGGCCAGCGCGTGATGGACCTTGCCGATCAGGGCGTACCTTCCCCCGGCCAGTCCCTCGGCGAAGTGGAATTCCCACAGCGGGCGGCTGCGGTCCAGCGGCATCGAGGCGACCTGGCCGATCGTCTGATCGAGTTCTAGCCGCCCGCCGGGCGCGGGCACCTGCACCCGCCGGAGGTGGTAGTCGAGGTCGACCGCGCAGTCCTCCTGCCACATCGGGTGATGCAGCTGCCAGGGAATGTCGACGAGCTTGTAGCGCAACGGTTCCAGCAGGTGCAGCCGGCGTCGCACGTGGCGGCGGAACGCCTCGAAACCGAAGTCGGAGTCAGCGGGGTCGATGACCGCCACTTTCAATGTGTGAGTGTGGAGGTTCGGTGTCTCACTGTAGAGCAGCATGGCGTCCATGCCGTTCAACCTTTTCACGCGCCACCCTGCCGGACAATCAAGTTGCGCTGCAGCGGATTTCGCATGATGTCGAACCTCGAGTCGCGGTCGGTCAGCCTAGGATGGGCAGCTTGCGTTGACCGGCCAATCGCTGGAGGGCCGACTCCATCACCCCGCGCACGTAGGCGTCGACTTCGTCGATGTCGGGATCGTCGCCGAATTGGGCCGTGACGTCGATCGGTTTGAGTACTTCGGTGACGATCTTGGCCGGCAGTGGCAGGTTCGGCGGGAAGATGACACTGAGTCCGAAGGGGAATCCGAAGCTCACCGGCAGAATGTCCATGCGCGCCCTGGTCAGCCCCAACTTGCGCGCCAGCCAGTTTCCGCGGGTCAAGAAGAGCTGAGTCTCCTGGCCCCCGATCGACACGGTAGGCACGATTGGCACCCCGGCCTCGATGGCGGTCCGCACGTAGCCGGTGCGGCCGTTGAAGTCGATGGTGTTGGCGCTGAAGGTGGGCCGGTAGGAGTCGTAGTCGCCGCCCGGGAACACCAGCACCACCGCGCCCGAGTGCAGCGCGGCGGCGGCGTTTTCACGGCTGGCCTCGATGACCCCGAGGCGGCGAAGCCAGCCATCTAGGGGTCCCATGAAAATGCCGTAGTGGCCCAGGGTGTAGACGGGGCGGTCGTAGCCGAACTTCTCGTAAAAGGCCGGGGAGAAGATCAGCACGTCGGGCGTCAGCATGCCGCCCGAGTGGTTGGATACCACCAGCGCGCCGCCCGACGGCGGGACGTTGTCGATGTTGCGCACCTCGGCGCGATACCACCGCTTGATGACCGGTCCGAGGGCCTTGCTGACCTGCTCGGTGAAGGCCGGATCCCATTTGGTGGTCTCGTGGTTGTCGGCCACCTCAACGCCGCTACCCGCCATGGCTCCCCGCCGTCCGTGTCAGTGCTGTTTGGCATTTGATTGCCGATGTGACGCAGATCTCAAACCCCGTGCCTGCTGAGCATATAATACTCTCCGAAAAAGAGAATGTCATATCCGTTTGCTGAGCGGTTTGGCCGCGGCGGGGACGCGCGCCTAACGTCCGTTTGCACTCGGATTTTCGGGCTCGCCGGCTCATCGGCGCAGAGCGGGGACGCCGCTCGCCGCCCCGTTGGGGTGACGACCTGGCCGGCAGGATCAGCCCGCGTCCCGCAACAACGGATGCGCCGTCGGCAGTTCGACGGCGGGGCTCAGAGCGTCGAACAACTCGGTCGCATCCGCAATGGTGTGGTCGACGAAGGCGGCGAAATCGTCAAACGAGACGCTCCGTCGAATCCAGTGCGACCTGCGCGCCACCACGCCGATGCGCTGCGGATCGGACGACCCGTGCACGATCGCGGTCACCTCCCGATCCTGGCGGTTCCAGGTGTCCGAGAAGTGCACCAGCCAGGGCCGCTCGGTGGCGGGGAAGAAGCAGCCGGGAGTCACCCGAATGATCAGCACATCGCCGTGCGCGGGCGAGATCTCGAGATGGACGTGCAGGCGCCGCGGGTGGGCGCTGGTGACGAAGAAGTATTCGCGATCATGATGGCCACGGAAATAGCGGCGCCCGCGGACGCGCAGGTACCGTTCGACCAGGTTCGCGCACATCGGCTCGTTCGTCATGAAAACATGCTGCGGCCAGTGGCTTTGCGGATGCTGGGAGACAAGCCATGAGTCGCCGAAGAATCTGTTGAGAATTGGCTGAGTGAATGGGGAAAGGTTCCATCGGCCGACGATGTCAGCGGGCAGACGCCGCTCGACGATCCCGGCGCCGGGCGAGTCGGATTAGTCTGGTGCCAAATGGTTTTCGCTCAGCCGTAGGGGAGGGCCGAACATGGAGTTCATCGTGGAACGGATCGACCATGTGGTGCTGAACTGCCGAGACGTCGAGGACACGGCCGCGTGGTACGAGCGGGTCCTCGGGATGCGGCGGGAAACGTTCGGGCCGTCCAACCGAATCGCGCTGCGGTTCGGGGACCAGAAACTGAACCTGCGGCCCGTCGGGGCGCTGGGGGACGATCCCGAGTGGGTCACCGGTTCGGTCGAAGCGGCCGGTTCCGAGGACTTGTGCTTCATCACTCGTTGCAGCCCGGGCGAGGTGCATGCCCACCTCGTGCGATGTGGGGCGGAGATCGTTGCGGGACCGGTGACCAGGACGGGGGCCCTGGGTCCGATGACCTCCCACTACTGCCGCGACGTCGACGGCAACCTGGTCGAAATCGCGGTTTACTGAAGGGGATACAACGCCGGCAGGTTCACCACGACCGCCTCTTGGGTGCTGCGCGCGATCACCACCTCCGCGGGCGTGTTCGGGTCGGGGTTTTCCTCTCGGTGCGGCAGATACGGCGGGATGAAGACGTAGTCGCCGGGTGAGGTCGAGATCCTCACCTCTTGCGCGCCGTCGTGAAAGACGAATTCCGGGTGGCCGCTGCGCACGTAGATGGCGGTTTCCGAGTCGCCGTGATGGTGGTTGGACGAGACGGTCGAGGGTGACGCGTGCGTCTCGCCCATCCAGAGCTTTTCGGCGCCGACTGACGTTCCGCTGAGCGCGGCGAAGCGGCGCAGTCCCTCCGATTGCGCGGTGTCGGAGCTGATGTCCGCAGCCCTGACGTGGTGCACCCGGTTGTGGGTCGCTTCCGGTGTTGCCTCGTCGAAGTCTGGGTGGAATCCGTCTGCGGTAGCCATGCGTCAATTATGGTCCGACGCATCCCGATACGCCTCGAGGAGCCGCAGCCACAGCTCGCTGACCGTGGGGAAGCAGGGCACCGCGTGCCACAACCGGTCGATGGGCACCTCGCCCGCGACGGCGATGGTGGCGGAGTGGAGCATCTCGGTGACTCCCGGCCCAACCAGCGTGACCCCGAGCAAACGCCCACGGTCGAGGTCCACCACCATCCGTGCGCGCCCGGCGTACCCGTCCGCATAGAGCTTGGCCCCCGTCACGACGTCGCCGATCTGCACATCGACGGTGCGCAGCCGGTACCCGGCCTGTTCGGCTTGCCTGGCCGTCAGGCCGACGGCGGCGGCTTCGGGCACGGTGAAGAAGGCCTGCGGCACAGCGTAATGGTCGGCGGTGGTTGCGTGCCGGCCCCACGGCGCGGTGTCCAACGGGGCGCCCGCGGCCCGCGCTCCGATGGCCGCTCCGGCAATGCGACCCTGGTACTTCCCCTGATGGGTCAGCAGGGCCCGGTGATTGACGTCGCCCGCGGCGTAGAGCCAACCGTCTTCGATGGCCCGTACTTGGCAGGTGTCGTCGACGTCGAGCCAGTCGCCGGGCGTCAGCCCCACGGTGTGCAGGCCGATGTCATCGGTGAGCGGTGCGCGACCCGTCGCGAAAAGCACTTCGTTGACCACCAATTCGGAGCCATCGTCCAATTCGAGGGTCACCTCCGCGCCCTCGGGCCGGCGCAGCGTGCGCACCGATACGCCGACGCGCACGTCCACGCCCGTATCGGCGAGGCCACGGCCGATGAGTTCACCGACGAAGGGCTCCATCCGCGGCAGCAGGCCCGAGCCCCGCGCAAGGAGGGTCACCTGAGATCCCAATCCGCGCCACGCAGTCGCCATTTCGACGCCTACGCCGCCGGCGCCCACCACCGCGAGCCGCTCGGGGACCGAACTGCTTTCGGTGGCTTGGCGGTTGGTCCACGGCCTCGCCTCGTCGATGCCGGGCAAGTCGGGCAAGAGGGGCCGGCTTCCGGTGCAGATCACGACGGCGTGCCGCGCGGTCAGCACGGACGTCGCCCCGTCGGACGCGGTGACCGCGACTCGCCGGGCGCCGTCCAACCGGCCATGGCCGCGCACCAGGGTGGCGCCGATTCCACCCACCCAGCCGGCCTGGCCGGTGTCGTCCCAGTCGGTGACGTAGCGGTTGCGGCGGCCGAAGACCCCCGGAATGCCGATGGACCCGCTGACCGCCTCCCGCGCGCCGTCGACTTGGCGGGCCTCCGAGATGGCAATCACCGGACGCAGCAAGGCTTTACTGGGCACGCAGGCCCAGTAGGAACACTCGCCGCCGACGAGTTCGCGCTCGACTATGGCGACACTCAGGCCTGCGGCCCGGGCGCGCTCTGCGGCGTTCTGCCCGATCGGCCCGGCGCCGAGCACAACGACGTCATAGCCCGACTCTTCGTGTGCCATCGTTCGTGGTCCTCCCCGGTTGTCCTCAGTGGTCGATCAGCTGCGCGGCCAGCTGGCGCAGGTCGCCCGCCACCAGGTCCGGTTGGGGCAGTCCGTCGACGGGCAGCGGCGGATTGCCGGGCCGCGCGATGAGCGCCCCGCCGAAGCCGACACTCTGGGCGCCGAGGGTGTCCCATACGTGGGCGGCCACCATCATGCAGTCAGCCGGGGCCACTCCGAGCGTCTCGCACGCATACCGGTACACGGTGGGCGACGGCTTGAAGGCGCGGCAGGCATCGACACTCAATTGGTGTTCGAAGAATTCGGCCAGCCCGGAACTCTGCAGCGCCGTAGGACCATCCGGGTTGGGCGGCGAATTGGTCAGGGTGACCAGACGAAAACCGTTGTCTTTCAACATGGTGAGCCCCTCCGCCGCATCCGGGTGGGCCGGCATGGTGAGCAAGCCGTTCTTCAGCCGGTGCGCGTCATCGTCGGAGACGGCCACGCCGTGGATATCGCCGACCATACGGAACACACCTTGGGCCAGCGTGGAGAAGTCCACATAACTATCCGCCAACGTCGCGGACATCGAATACATGACCAGCTGGGCGAACCACTCGCGGAGCACCCGTTCATCGCCGAACAGCTCGGTGAAAAGCGGTGCGAGTGACTCGATGTCGACCAACGTTTCGTTGACGTCGAAAACCAGGACGGAGGGCACGGGCATGGTCAAACCTCGATCTTCTTCGGATTGGGAACATCCGGTCGTAAATACCCGATCAGACAAACGCAAATCAATGTCATTCCCAGCAACGGCCACCAGAGGGCGGTCACCCCGGCCGTCGTGAAAACGCCGACCGTGATGAATGACCTCATCCGCATCAACCTACGCATCCGGTCGGTGGGGCCTTCGTGGGCCGGCCGATCGATCACTTCCCGGCACAGCGCCAGATAGGTGACGTTGACCAGAACGAAGACGAACGCGTACAACGCCACGGGCGCAGCGGCGAGCCTGCTGTCGGCGATCCACTCGGTGGTGATCGGGAGGAGGGATACGGAAAATAGGTGGGCGAAATTCGACCACACCAGCCGCGGCGTCGCCAGCTCCGCATAGCCGAACAGGTGATGATGGTTGACCCATACGATGGCGATGAAGAAATAGCTGACGACATAACTCAGGCCGGTGGGCCACAGTGGTAGCAAGGCGCTGAAGCTGGCCGCGGCGGGCGGCTTGAGCTCGAGCACCAAGATCGTGATCAGCACCGCGAAAACGCCGTCGGAGAACGCTCCTACCCGATCCGGACTGGTTCTCCGCCCGACCACTACGCCTGCCCGGACGATTGGTGGTTTCGTTCCTGCACTACCCCGACATTGCCCTCGGCACCGTGAAAATCCGAGACCTCTTCGATGTCGAGCCCCCGGTCGACGCCGTGTGGAATGACGGTCTGGCCGGGCTCGAGCCGCAACTGTTTGCCGTCGAGGTAGACGTCGATCTTGTCCGGTTCGAAGGACACCAGATCGCCAACTCGTATCACCTCGCGCCAGGCGTTTCGATACGACCACGCCGCCCGCTTGCGGTCGCCGATATCGTAGTAGGAGCAGATCCCCTTGTATGGGCAAAAGGTCTGCGTGTCAACCAGTTCGAGGGCAGATTCGTCGACGTCCTCGCGGGGCACGTACCAGCGTGGAGCGAATCCGGATTCGTACAAAGCTAGTGGGTGCTTGGTATCGGCAATCACTCGGTCGCTGCTACGAGCGATGAGATGCCTTGAAGTGGAACGGATATCGATCCGATGATAGGCATCGGCAGCGTGCCCGACGATCCGCTCGTTCTCTTCGTAGAAAGCGTCCATGGCACGCCAAGCGAATGCGAGGTGCCCGTCGAGTACCGAAGCGTGCGGCGGCAGCGCGGTGTGCTGCCACGCCGCACGGGTCGCCTCTCGCTCCGCGACTTTGACGGTGAACCACCGGGTGTCGCCTAGGTCCTGGTGCTGGGTGAGCCTTTCCTCGGCCACCAGGGCCCCGGCCTCGATATCACTGCGCGGGAAGTAGGCGACCGGATAACGCCCCGGCTCGTGCAACAGGATCACGTCTTGGCTGTCGGCAACCCATGTGTCGGCGAGGCGAACTCGCATGCGCCTCCTCAGCGGTTCGACGTACAAGAGCCGCGCCGGCAACGGCTGTTCAGTCAGAAAGTGACCGACCGATCCCGTGGCGAGCGGACCCTGCTGCCATGCCAGCCCCATCTCCATCCCCTCTTTTCAGCGACACCCCTGAGACAGCTAATCTCCCCGCGTCACAGGGACATCCATTGGAACCGTGAGCCACAACGACGTACTGGGCCAACCAACCCAGTTATTATGGGCCAAACATCCCATTCTGTCCAGCGGCGAGGTGACCTCATTCGGATCGGGATTGGCCCCGGCGCCGCTTCGAAGCGGCTCGGCTCTTCGGCTTCCGCGTTCCGAAGGAGCGGACGTAGTCGACGGCGGCGTTGACGGCGGCGCGCAGCGGTTCCGCATCGCCGGTGGCATATGTCAGCATGGCGCCGCCCTGGTGCGCGACGACCAACGACACCGCCAGGTGCCGCGGATCGGCGTCGGGCCATAGGTCGCCGCGCCGGCGCATCGCCGCAAGACCGGTCTCGAACAACTCGATCCACAGGTCATAACCGGCGGAGAGATCGTCGTGAATTTCGTCGTCGGAATCGATCAATTCGCCCGCCAAGGAGCCGTACACGCAACCGCCCACCCGGTACACGGTGTCGACGGCGGCGACGCAGGCGTCGGCCCAGGCCTGCAGGGCGGCGAAGCTGTCGAGGGCGCCCAGCGGTGGCTGGGTGTGGAAGGCCCGCACGTCCTCGCGGCGGGTGGCAACGACCTGACGGATCAGATCGCGTTTGTCCCGGAAGTAGTGCCCGATCTGTGACCCGCCCACTCCGGCCGCTCGCCGTACCTGGTCGATGCTGGTGTTGGCGACGCCCCGCTCGAACATGATTCGCGCGGCGGCGTCGATGATGCGCGCGCGAGTCGCCAGTCCCTTGCGCGTGAATCGTCCCGGACTTTCGGCGTTCACGTGGCGGTCCTCGCTCGGCGCCGGGTGCGCCGCGCCGGGCGAGGGGCTCGCTCGTTCGGATCGGTGGCGAAGGTGCGGAGGTAGTTGATCGCGAAGCGCACCGCGTCGGCGTGCGGCCATTCCGCGCGGTAGGTGAAGGCCAGGGTGCCACCGCCCTGATGGGCGGCGACGATGACCATCGCCAACCGTCTCGGGTCGGCGTTGGCGACCAAGACGCCGTTATCTTTCATCCGCCGGATCGCTGCCTCCAGCAGGTCGATCCACTGCCCATAGCCGGTGGCCAGCGTCTCCCGCGTCGGCTCGTCCGACTTCGCCACTTGGGCCGCGAGAGCGTGGTAGGTAGGCGTGCCGAAATACCCGATGCGCCTGAGGTATCGCATGTTGAGATCGCCCCACCGCTCGAAGTCATCGAACGTTGTCAGGCCTCCCAGCCCGGGTTGGCGGTGAAAGTCGAGAACCACGCCGATCTGGCGTCGGATGACCGCGCGGATCAGTGCGGCCTTGTCGGCGAAATAGTGGGCAAGCTGGGATCCGCTGACCGACGCCGCCCTGCGGACGTTCTCCATGTTCGCAGCCGACAGGCCCTCGGTGACGATCAGTCGGGCGGCCGCTTCCACGATGCGATCCCGGGTGGCACGCCCCTTGGCGGTCAACCGTTGTTCGTCGCGAACATCGGGATGGGCCATCGCGTCAGGCTAACCCGCGGCCGCCCCGAACTATGGGATATCCAACCCATTGATGCCCCGGGCCGTCGGCGGGTTCGGTCAGGCAGCCATGTCGGCCCTGGCGAGGAAGCCTCCGATCAGTTCGGCTACCTCGTCGAGTGCGGACTCGAGCAGGAAGTGTCCGCCGTCGAGCAGGCGGATCTCGGCATTGGGGAGGTCGTCGGCGAACGCCTGGGCGCCGGCCGGGCCGAAGATCTCGTCGCCACGGCCCCACACCGCCAGCAGCGGCACCTGGCTGGCGCGGAAGTACGCATGCAGGCGCGGGTAGAGCGGCGCGTTGGTTGCGTAGTCTCGTAACAGTTTCAGCTGCACCAGGTCATTGCCCGGTCGCGATATGAGCGCGTAATCGTGGTGCCACGATTCGGGGTCGACGAGCGTCTCATCGGCAACGCCGGTGACGTATTGCCATCGAGTGGCATCCAGCGTGAGGAACTGCCGGACCGCGGCCTCGGTCTCGGGCGTTTGTTCGCTTTGGTAAGCCCGCACGATCTTCCAGAAACTGTCGACGAATCCCGCGTCGTAGCCGTTACCGTTCTGGGTGATGATCGCGGTGATCGACGACGGGTGGCGCAGCGCCAGCCGCCAGCCGATCGGCGCGCCGTAGTCCTGGACGTACATCGCGTACCGGTCGACGTCGACGGCGCGCAGCAGTGCGGCAGTGAGGTCGGTCAGCGCGTCGAAGGTGTAGTCGAACTCGTCGACGGACGGCGCGTCGGAGAGCCCGAAGCCCAGGTGATCCGGCGCGATGACGTGGTAGCGGTCGGCGAGCACCGGGATCAGATGGCGGAACATGTAGGAGCTGGTGGGAAACCCGTGCAACAGCACCAGCGCGGGAGCGCTCGAGTGGCCCGCTTCGCGGAAGAACAGGCGGTGACCGTCGACGGTGGCATAGCGATGATGAACAGCCGCCATGGCTCTCCTCCTTAATTTCGCCCTCGACCGAAGCGGCGAATTTCAGCTACGCCACGTCGATCCCGGACTTTGGGTTATGCAACCCAGTATGCACCGGACGGTGCGCCGCGCAACAGCCGTGGTGCGCATATCGGAGGCGTCGCCTCGTGTTGCCGTCGTCTTCCGGCTGGCATAGTGTGAGCCAGCCCTCCAGTCAGGGCCTGCGGAGGTGGCCCGGTGGGCAAACTGATATCGGTGAACGTGGGGCTGCCCCACAACGTCGAGTGGCACGGCAAAACCGTCTACACCGGGATCTGGAAAAAACCGGTCGAAGGGCCGGTCATGGTGCGTCGCCTGAACATCGACGGCGACGGTCAGGGCGATCTCGGCGGACACGGCGGCGAGCAACGGGCCGTCATGGTCTATCAGACCGAGTCATACGACTTCTGGAAGAGCTACCTGGGTCGCGACGACCTCGTGCCCGGCCACTTCGGAGAGAACTTCACCATCACCGGGCTGCCCGACGACGAGGTGTGCATCGGCGACCGCTACCGGATCGGCGAAGCCGAGTTCGAGGTCACCCAGCCCCGCGTCACCTGCTTCCGGGTCGGCATGCGCGTGGACGAACCCAGGATGCCGAACCTGCTTGTCTCCCAACGTCGTCCGGGCTTCTACTTTCGGGTGATCACCGAGGGGCGGGTCCGCGCCGGCGACGACATCGTGCGGACCCGCCGTGGTCGCCACGAACTCAGCGTCGCCGACGTCGACGCGCTGTTGTACCTGCCGGACCGTGACCTCGGGCTGCTCCCCAAGATCGTCGATGTCCCCGCGCTCAGCCCCGGGTGGCAGCAATCATTCCGGGACATGCTCGACGCACCACAGGGATCGGCGGCCGTGCCTCCGGGTGCGACGCCAGCATGGGCCGGGTTTCGGCCCTTACGGGTCAGCGGAATTCGCCGGGAAAGCCCACAGGTGATGTCCATCGAGCTTCGGGCGGACGACCGTTCCGCGCTGCCTGCGCCGCTTCCGGGGCAATATCTGACCGTGCGAATTCCCGGCGCCGGCGCGCCGGCGCCGCTGCGAAGTTATTCCCTCTCCGGGGACCCCGCGGCGGGCCACTACCGCATCAGCGTCAAGCGCGAAGAGCATGGTCTGGTCAGTTCGTGGCTGCACGAGCACGTCGAGCCGGGCTCGGTCGTCGAGGCCGCCGCCCCACGGGGCGACTTCTGCCTCGCCGACGGCGGCGGCCCGGTGGTGCTGATGTCGGCGGGAATCGGCATTACACCCGTCTTGGCCATGCTGCACGCGCTCGCGGCGGCCGGCAGCACCCGTGACATCTGGTGGCTGCACACCGTCCGCAACCGCGAAACGCAGGCTTTCGCATCGGAAGTCGCTAGTTTGGTCGATGCTCTGCCGAGTGCGCGGCAATCGGTGTTCTACACACAAACTCAAGGCCGCTTGGACCGCCCGGCCATCGCGGCCCTGGCTATCCCGGCCGATGCCACGGCATACCTGTGCGGCCCGACCCAGTTCATGAGCGACATGCGCGAGGCACTCGCCGCGGGCGGTCTGGCGCCCGAGCGGATCCATAGCGAACTATTCGGCGCCCTGCCGCCGATCAATCCCGGCATCGTCGATGACACCCCGCGCAAACCGCCGCATCCCCCGGCGGGGGTCCCGGGGACCGGCCCGCCAATCACGTTCGCGCGCAGCGGCCTGACGGCCACCTGGTCGTCAGCGTACGGAAGCATCCTGGAGCTGGCGGAAGCATGCGACGTGCCCACCCGGTTCTCCTGCCGAAGCGGCGTCTGTCACGTCTGCGTCACCGGTGTGGTTTCTGGCAGCGCCACCTACGTGCAGCAGCCCCTGGAGCCGCCCGAGCAGGGGACGGTGCTCATTTGCTCGGCGGCTCCGGAGACCGATCTCGTGCTCGACCTGTAGCGAAAAACGTTGCCTCAGGCGGTGATCGCGCGCTGACCGCCGCTCACGGGTATTACGGCGCCGTTGACGTAGCTGGCGTCGGCGGCGCTGAGAAAGACGACCACGCTGGCGATTTCACCCGGGTCGGCCGGCCGGCCCAACGCGGTGCTGGCCGCCACCGCCTCCAGCATGCCGGGTAGCGCCGCGGTTCCGGGAGTGTCGGTCGGCCCGACCGAGACCGCGTTCACGCGTACCCCCGATGGCCCGAACTCATCCACCCACACGCGGGTCAGCAATTCCAGGCCCGCCTTGGTGGCGCCGTAGATGCCGGCGCCGCTCGCCGGCACCGAAGCCGCCACGGTGCTCACGCTGACCACCGATCCGCCGCCACGCTCGATCATTCCGGGCACCAACTGCTGGACCAAGATGTAAGGGGCGCGCAGATTCACGTTCACGTGCTCGTCGAACGCCGCGTCATCAGTCTCTGTGGTCGCTCCGAATTTGTAGATTCCGGCATTGTTGATCAAAATGTCGACCGGCCCCGCCTCGGCCGCAAGGCGCCGCACGTCGTCGGCATCGTTGAGGTCGGCGGCGACAAAACGCGCTGTACCACCGGCGTTTTCGATATCGCGAACCGTCTTGGCGCCGCGTTCGGAGCTGCGACCGTGCACCACGACCTCCACCCCGCGTTCCGCGAGTTGTAACGCAACCTCGCGGCCGATGCCGGACGTGGCTCCGGTCACCAGAGCGGTGGACCCGGCCATTGTTGTTGCCATCGAACCCTGCCTCCAGGAGAGAAGTTCACTTGCCTCCCCGACAGCAGCGGTCCGCCGGCATTTATTCCTACGAGCTCAGCGGGACCGACGCCTCGGCGGTGTAGCAGAGGAACGTCAGCGTCTCCTGCAGGTACAGCTGCACGGTCTCCGCATCATGGCTGGTGTAGCCGATCGACACATCGGTCCCGAGCTGCAGATCGAAGTCGCCGCCGCGGGTGGTGAGCACGAAAGCACCGTCGATAGCCGGCGCCCAGATGATGTCCCCGGGGACCAGCCGGTCGATGTGCTCGAGGATCGGATAGCCGTGTTCGGTGGTTTCGCTGACCTTCGTGTAGACGTCGGCGGACAGCAGCACCGAATAGGGACCATCGACGCCGGCCAGCCGGAGTTCGGAGATCGCCTGCGTGATGACGTCCGGAATCTCGCGGGGGTCGGCCGGCAGGGTCAGCGGCTTGTTCGAGCTGCAGGTGCGAATGCCGTCGATCGACGCCGCGGGGTAGCCCTCGAAGATGGCGCGGTCCTCGACGAACGCCAGCTTCTTGGCGGCGGCCTTGACCGGGTCCCAGTCCGAGTCCTGCGCCCCGCGCTCCACGTTGTCGATCTCGTAGCGGGACAGAGTGAACGGAACACGCAGCCGGACAAGGGGTTTGCTCGCCCGGAGGTGCGCCTCGACGCCGTCGGACGGGGACGTCACGTCGACCAGGCGGCCGGTGCTGACCGCCGCGGTGACCGGACCGCCCGGCTCGCTGACGTCGACAACCCGGCGTCCGGCGATGTGGCGTTTGAAGGTCCGGGACGCCTCGGTTTCAATTTCTTTCCACGCCGCTTCGGTGACCGGTGCCAACTCGCGGTAGAGGTTGTTCATCAAGTGGTTCCTTTCAGGCTGCCGATCGAAAGTGAGCCGTCTTGTACGGCAAGCGTTTCCGTCACCGGTACCGCGGGCAGCGGCGGTGGATCGTCGAGGAAGTCGACGGTGGGCGAGAAGAACAGGCCACCGGTGACCGCGGTGGAGAATTCGAGGATGCGGTCGGTGTTGCCCGGTGGATCGCCGAGGAACATGTTGCGCAGCATCTGTTCAGTCACCTGCGGCGTGCGGGAATAGCCGATGAAGTAGGTGCCGTACTCGCCCTTCCCGAGCCGGCCGAAAGGCATGTTGTGCCGCACGATCTTGAGTTCCGTGCCGTCGGCGTCGGTGATGACGTTGAGCGCGATGTGGGCGTTGGCCGGCTTTTCTCCGTCATCCAGCTCGAGGTTCTCCAGCTTCGTGCGGCCGATCACCAGCTCCTGCTCGGCGACCGACAGGGCGTTCCACGAGGACATCTCGTGCAGATACTTCTGCACGTGCACGTAGCACGAGCCCTCGAAGTCGGGATCCTCGGCGCCGATCGTGGTGGCGCTGACGGCGAGTGAGCCATCGGGGTTTTCGGTGCCGTCGACGAAGCCCAACAGGTCGCGGTTGTCGAAGTAGCGGAATCCGTGCACCTCGTCGACGACGGTGACCGCGCCGGCCATGGACCGCAGGATGCGGTCGGCCAATTCGAAGCAGACATCCAGGCTTTCAGCCCGGATGTGGAACAGCAGGTCCCCGGGCGTGGCCGGGGCGGTGTGCCGGGGGCCGTTCAGTCCGACGAAGGGGTGCAACTCCGCGGGGCGGGGCCCGGAGAACAAGCGATCCCAGGCCCGCGAGCCGATGGAGGTGATGGCCGACAGCCGTTTCGGCGGCTCACGAAATCCGATTGCGCGCACCAGCCCCGAAATGTCGGGCAGCGCGTCATGCACCGTCGCTTCTCCGCCGTCATCGATGGTCACCACCAGGAAGACCGCCGCAGGCGTCAACGGCTCGAGGATGGGCTGTGGCTGGACGGGAGGCACTCTGCTGACCCTAGCGTGGCGACGGTGAGCGCAGGAAGTGCGCGAGCAAGGAGCCGCGCGATCGGGCCTAGCGTGGCGACGGTCGTCGTCGACAGTCATGATGATCAACATGTCGGCCAGCGCCGCAGGCCTCTGCGATTTTATCGACGCTTCTCCGTCGCCATTTCACGTCTGCGTCACGGTGGCCGCGCGACTGATCGCGGCGGGATTCGCCGAACTGAGCGAGTCGGACCGGTGGCCGGCGGAACCGGGCCGCTACTTCACGGTGCGGGCCGGCTCGCTGGTGGCCTGGAACTCCGAGGGCGCGGACGGCCCATTCCGGATCGTCGGCGCACACACCGACAGCCCTAACCTGCGCGTCAAGCAGCATCCCGATCGGCTGGTTGCCGGGTGGCGTGTGGTCGCGCTCGAGCCGTACGGCGGGGCGTGGCTGAACTCCTGGCTGGATCGCGACCTGGGCATCAGTGGACGGCTGTCGGTGTATGACGGCGCCGGGGTCGAGCATCGGCTGGTCCGGATCGACGACCCGATCCTGCGGGTGCCCCAGCTGGCCATCCACCTCGCCGAGGACCGCAAATCGCTGACCCTCGACCCGCAACGCCACGTCAACGCGGTTTGGGGAGCCGGTGCGGACATCAAGCCGTTCGTCGACTTCGTCGCGCAACGGGCCGGGGTGGCGCCGACCAGTGTGCTGGCCGCCGACCTGATGACCCACGACCTGACCCCGTCGACCGTGATCGGCGCCGACGACGATCTGCTCAGCGCGCCGCGCCTGGACAACCAGGCGAGCTGCTACGCGGGTACGGAGGCCCTGGTGGCGGCCGAACCGCGGGGATTCCTGCCCGTGCTGGTGGTCTTCGATCACGAGGAGGTGGGGTCGTCCTCCGATCACGGCGCCCAGTCCGACCTGCTGGGCACCGTCCTGGAGCGGATCGTACTGGCGGCCGGCGGCACCCGCGAGGACTTCCTGCGCCGTCTGCCCGCCTCGCTGCTGGCCTCGGCGGACATGGCCCACGCCACCCATCCCAACTACCCGGAGCGGCACGAGCCCGGACACCTGATCGAGGTCAACGCCGGACCGGTGCTCAAGGTGCACCCCAACCTGCGTTATGCCACCGACGGACGGACGGCCGCCGCCTTCGAGCTCGCGTGTCGGCAGGCCGGGGTCGGCCTGCAGCGCTACGAGCACCGGGCCGACCTGCCCTGTGGATCGACAATCGGGCCGTTGGCCTCGGCTCGGACTGGCATCCCGACCGTCGACGTCGGCGCCGCGCAGCTGGCCATGCACTCCGCGCGCGAGTTGATGGGCGCGCACGACGTGGCCGCCTACTCGGCGGCGATGGAAGCGTTCCTTTCGCCGATGCCGTAGTGCGGCCTGACGAGGTGGCCGTACTAGAGCACGACCGGGTGCGCGATCACGGTGAGCGTCAAGGTCGCGACGTTGACGGCAAGCAGGAACCCCGCCAGTGCGAACTGTCCGGAGATGTCGTGGGCGAGGACGTGCGTGTACATCGCGCAGACAAAGAAGATTGTCAGTCCCGCCGCTGCGGCGGCGCCGACTGCCGGGACTGACAGGCCGACGACCAGTCCAAGGGCGCCAAGGGTTTTCAGCGTGCCGATCGGAAAGGTCAGCCAGGACACCGGGACGCCCGCGCGTTGCATGGGCGGAATGATCGGCGCGAAGTGCACCAGCGCGCTCACGCCGGAAAATCCGTTGAGAATGATGGCAGCTATCGTCATGACGAGGTACGCGGTGTGCATGTTGCGGCTTCCATATCTGGTCGGTCGGTGGCGGATCATTCGGCGTCAGTTCGCCGGGATCGGGTCTAGTCGGAACACCGCGATCCGGCCCGCCAGCGCCTCGACTTCTTCGGGATTGCCCTGGCGTACCAGGCCGGAGCGTTTCAAAAAGCCAACACCGACCGGCACTTCGGCCGGATATTGGCGCAACACCGGCCGAGCTTGCTCGGCGGTCAGCTCAGTTATCCTGACGCGCCGCGTCTTTCGGCCCTTGCCGAGCGTTCCCGCGCCGGCGGCGCGGGCGTTGCGCGCCCAGTCGGCGCCGGGGAATCCGGCCACGGCATAGAGGTGCCCGTCGAGGGTGAACGGCGTCATCGGGGTGCTGCGAGGCCGGCCCGTTTTGCGGCCCGGCACCGTCAAAACCATGGGGGGTCCAGTCGGTATGCCAAGTTTTTGCAGCGCAATCATGAACCTGTTCATCGGCTTCAGCCAACGAGGGGGCGTCGGATGAGACATCTCTTCTCCTGTCGCGAATTTCGTTGCGGTGGAACCGCAGCCGGCGGGTCCGCCGCAATGGGGAGCCGGTCATCAGCAACCCGTATCCAAGGACGGGTCTGTGGCGCGGAAAGTTACACATGCGTGCGTAACTTTTTGCGGCGCCGTTCCGTCGTCATCTCTTGAGTGCGCAATCTCTGGGAGGACTGATGACAGCCGATGACTGGCACGGCCCGCGCTGGCCCCGTGTGATCGCCCGTGCCACCAGCGCGGCGTTGGCGTTGCTAGCCCTGGTGCAAGCCGCGTTCGCCGGGAGTTTTCTGGGCGGCCGATACGACGCGCTGATGCTGCACTCGGTCGGCGCGAGGGTGACCACGGTGCTTTCCGTCGTCCAGGTCGCGCTGCTGGTGATTGTGAGCAGGACGGGCGGGCCGCGACGGCCGGCGGCGCTCGGGGCCCTCGTGACCCTCCTCTTCGTCGCCGAGTTCGCCTCGGGGGAATTGCGCTTGACGGGCTTACACGTTCCGCTCGGAGTGCTGTTGATCGTGGGGATCTTCCAGCTGACTGCCGAGGTGTGGCGTTTGCCGCTGGCCGCACGCTCGCGTCCGGCCGAGCGGGAACCGATCCGATGAATCGGCGTGGCGCGTTGCGGCTGGGCGCCGCGGCGGCGGGCATCGGCTTCATCGGCGCCGGCTGGCCGCTCGCCGGCGCGCTGCTGGGCCCCGCCGAGTCAGGACGGCTGATACGCAGCCAAACCAGGTTGCCCGATCGCTATCAAGTCCCGCTGCCGATCCCGGAACAATTGACGCCGGTTCGTAGCGACGCTCACGCCGACTACTACGAGATCACCCAGCAGACCACGCAATTGCGCATATTGCCCGGGCTCCCCACGGCGGCGTGGACTTACAACACGAGCTTTCCCGGCCCGACCATTGCTTCGCGGTCAGGCCGACGCACCGTCGTGCGGCACCGCAACGCCCTGCCCGTGCCGGTTGTGGTGCACCTACACGGCGGCCACACACCGGAAGACCACGATGGGTACCCGACCGACTTCATCCTGCCGCCCGGCGTCCGGCTCGGGGCTGAAGCCATGGCGCGCAACAGCGTTGTCGGAGAGCGCGAATACGTTTACCCGCTGAACCAGCGGGCCGCCACGTTGTGGTACCACGATCACCGCATGGGCTACACCGGCGCCGCGGTGTGGCGCGGCCTGGCCGGATTCCACTTGGTCCACGACGACGAGGAAGACGCGTTGCCGCTGCCGCGCGGCCGGCGGGACGTCCCGCTGATGATCACCGACCGCGCGTTCGCCGCCGATGGCTCCTTTCGCTACCCGGACGCTGCCGGTGGCGGAGCGACCGGCGACTACATGAACGGCGTCCTCGGCGACGTCATCCTGGTCAATGGTGCGCCGTGGCCGGTGCTGTCGACCGATCCCGCCCGGTACCGCCTGCGGCTCTTGAACGCATCCAACGCCCGTCGCTACCGGCTGCAGCTGGACCCGCAACCACCCGGCGGTTCGGCGTTGGTGCAGATCGGCAGTGACGGCGGATTACTGGCGCGACCCATAGGCCACGACTACATCGACATCGCTCCGGCCGAACGATTCGACGTGGTGGTCGATTTCGGCCGCTACCCGGTGGGAACACAAGTGCGGCTGCTCAACCGGTTGGGTGGCGAAAGCGCCGGCGAGGTCATGCGATTCGACATCGTCGGCGCCGACCGTGCCGACGATTCGGCCATCCCGGACCGGCTCAGCGGAAGCGTCCCGGGTCTCGACCCACAGGCCCGCGTGGCCACGCGAACGTTCCTCTTTCGCCTCGGCAGAAAAGGGGTGTGGACGATCAACGACTTGGCCTATCAACCGGGCCGGCCGCTGGCGCGCCCTAAGCTCGGCACCACAGAAGTCTGGCGGTTCATCACCGAGTTCCACCATCCCGTTCATGTGCACCTCAATTCCTTTCGCGTGCTCTCCCGCAACAGCCGTGCGCCGGGCCGGTTCGACATGGGATGGAAGGACACCGTCGATGTGCGCCCAGCCGAAGCCGTTGAAGTCCTCATCCGGTTCACCGACTACACCGGTTCATACCTGCTGCACTGCCACAACCTCGAACACGAAGACATGGCGATGATGGCCGACTTCGTGACCGTCGATTGACCACCGGGCGACCCGGGACGGCGACCCCTTCAACTGGGCCATTTCGAGGCCTAAGGTCGGGCGGTATGGCGCTCAACCTGGAGATGATCACCTTCGACTGCAGCAATCCGGCGCAGCTGGGCGGCTGGTGGGCCGAGCAGTTCGGCGGCACGACGCAGGAGCTGCTCGCCGGCGAGTTCACCGTGGTGAGTTTGCCGGAAGGGCCTCGGCTCGGCTTCCAAAAAGTGCCCGACCCCACCCCCGGTAAGAACCGCGTGCACCTGGACTTCGGGCCCGCCGACGTGGATGCCGAGGCGTCTCGGCTGACGGCCGCCGGGGCCACCGAGGTCGGCCGGCATGAGTTCGGCGACAATTTTCGCTGGGTGGTGCTGGCCGACCCCGAAGGGAACGTCTTCTGCGTCGTCGGCCAATAGCCTCCACGGCGACCCGACGGTGACGGAAGCGCCGACCTAGACTGTCTGGCGTGACAGTCCCCGGGACGAGCGCCCGCACCCAGGCGATCGACACCGTCGAGCACGCCGCCGCCAGCCCCGACCAGCCGCAGCCCTTCGCCGAGCTGGGCCTTAAAGACGACGAGTACCAGCGAATCCGCGAGATCCTGGGCCGCCGACCCACCGACACCGAGCTGGCGATGTACTCGGTGATGTGGAGTGAGCACTGCTCCTACAAGTCGTCCAAGGTGCACCTGCGCTACTTCGGCGAGACCACCACCGACGAGATGCGCGCGGGCATGCTCGCCGGCATCGGCGAGAACGCAGGCGTGGTCGACATCGGCGACGGCTGGGCCGTCACCTTCAAGGTGGAATCGCACAACCACCCCTCCTACGTCGAGCCCTACCAGGGCGCGGCGACCGGTGTCGGCGGCATCGTGCGCGACATCATGGCGATGGGTGCGCGACCCGTCGCGGTGATGGACCAGCTTCGGTTCGGCGCCGCCGACGCGCCGGACACGCGCCGGGTGGTCGACGGAGTTGTCCGCGGGATCGGCGGCTACGGCAACTCGCTGGGGCTGCCCAACATCGGCGGCGAGACCGTCTTCGACGCCTGCTACGCGGGCAATCCGTTGGTAAACGCGTTGTGCGTGGGCGTATTACGCCAGGAGGACCTGCACCTGGCGTTCGCCTCGGGCGCCGGGAACAAGATCATCCTGTTCGGTGCGCGCACCGGCCTGGACGGCATCGGCGGGGTGTCGGTGCTGGCTTCGGACACGTTCGACAGCGAGGGATCGCGCAAGAAGCTGCCTTCGGTGCAGGTGGGCGACCCCTTCATGGAGAAGGTGCTCATCGAGTGCTGCCTCGAGCTCTATGCGGGCGGCCTGGTGATCGGCATCCAGGACCTTGGCGGCGCCGGATTGTCATGTGCTACTTCAGAACTCGCATCGGCTGGCGACGGCGGGATGGCGATCGAGCTCGACACCGTCCCGCTGCGGGCAAAGGACATGACGCCCGCGGAGGTGCTCTGCAGCGAATCGCAGGAGCGGATGTGCGCCGTGGTCTCGCCGGAGAACGTGGACGCGTTCTTGGCGGTGTGCCGAAAGTGGGACGTGCTGGCCACCGTGATCGGCGAGGTCACCGACGGCGACCGGTTGCGAATCAGCTGGCACGGCGAGACCGTCGTCGACGTGCCGCCGCGCACGGTGGCCCACGAGGGGCCGGTGTATCAGCGGCCGGTCGCGCGCCCCGAGTCGCAGGACGCCCTGAACGCCGACCGGTCGACGAGCCTGCCGCGGCCAAAGACAGGGGAGGAGCTGCGCGCGACTTTGCTTGCCCTGCTGGGCAGCCCGCACCTGTGCAGCCGCGCGTTCATCACCGAACAGTACGACCGCT
>NZ_LZJA01000116.1:0-4348 GCF_001666785.1 Mycobacterium sp. E3305
GCGGCCGCGCGAAACGCGCCGCCAGCTCGTCGGGCGCGCACGCGGCCAGCTCGGCGGCCGTCGCCGGGTCGGGATCGTGTGCGATCCACTCCGCCGCGGCGACCGCGAGCCGGGCGTCGCCGGAGGCCGAGGGTCGCTCGGGCGCCATCTAGAACCGGGCCACGACGTCGGCCAGCAGCGCACCCATCCGGCTCGCCGACGCGGCGCCCGCGGCGAGCACCTCGGCATGGCTCAGCGGCTCGCCGCTGATCCCGGCGGCCAGGTTGGTCACCAGCGACACCCCCAGCACCTCGGCGCCGGCGGCCCGCGCGGCGATGGTCTCGTGCACGGTGGACATCCCGACCAGGTCGGCGCCCAGCGCCCGCAGCATGCGCACCTCGGCGGGGGTCTCGTAGTGCGGCCCCGGCAGGCCGGCGTAGACCCCCTCGGCCAGCCCGGGGTCGCCTTGGCGGGCCAGGTCCCGCAGCCGCGGCGCGTAGGCGTCGGTCAGGTCCACGAACTGCGGGCCGACCAACGGCGAGCGGGCGGTCAGGTTGAGGTGGTCGCTGATCAGCACCGGCTGGCCAACCGTCAGGTCCGGCCGCAGGCCGCCGGCGGCGTTGGTGAGCACGACGATGCGCGCCCCCGCCGCGCAGGCGGCCCGCACCGGATGCACCACGTGGCACAGGTCGTGACCCTCGTAGGCGTGCACGCGGCCAACGAGCACCAGCACCCGGCGCTCGCCGATGCGCGTCGACATCAGTTCGCCGGTGTGCCCGACCGCGGTCGGCGGCGCGAACCCGGGCACGTCGGCCTGGGGCAGCACCGCGGTCGGCGAGCCCAGGGCGGCGACCGCCGGGCGCCATCCCGATCCGAGCACGACGGCCACGTCGTGCTCGGGGACTCCGGTACGCTCCGCGATGACCTCCGCCGCCAATCGCGCCAGTTCGGTGGGGTCGGAAGCGGGGTCGCTCACAGTCGGGGAGCTTAGCGCCGCGACGGCCCGCGCCGGCATATGTGAAAATCTGCCGCATGAAACTTCCTAGGTGGCAGGTGGTCGGCCTGGCCGTCGCCGTTGCGGTGTCACTGTTTTCGATTGCGAGCGGCCGGCCGCCGGTGGCGCGGGCCGACGGATGCCCCGATGTCCAACTCATCTTCGCCCGCGGCACCGCCGAGCCGCCGGGCCTCGGGGTGGCCGGAGATGCGCTGCTCGACGCCCTGCGGCCGGCCCTCGGCTCGCGCAGCGTCGACGCCTACCCGGTGAACTACCCGGCCAGCTACAACTTCCTGCAGACCGCCGACGGCGCCAACGACGCGCGCGACCACATCGCGCAGATGGTCGACCAGTGCCCGGGGACGCGGCTGGTGCTCGGCGGCTTCTCGCAGGGCGCCGCCGCGGTGTCGATGCTGGCCGGGGTGCCGCCGCTGGGCGAGCGGATCGGCAACTTCGGATCGGCCCCCGCGCTGGATCCCGGCCTGGCAAACAAGGTGGCGGCGGTCGCGGTGTTCGGCAACCCCGGAAACCGCTTCAACACGCCCTTGTCGACGACGGGTCTGTTCGCCGGCCGCGCCATCGACATCTGCAGCCCCGGTGACCCGGTGTGCGTGGTCGGCGGCCGCGACCGGGATGCGCACCACGATTACGGGGTGCCGCCGTACCCCGGGCAGGCGGCGGGATTCATCGCCGGGCTGGTGTAGGCCCGGGGCCTAAGGTCGCGGTGGGATACTGCGAGGATGCCCACCGCATTGGACGACCCGTCAAACAGGGTCGAGGAAGTCGTGCGGCGACGTGGCTCCGACCTGGTTGAGCTGTCCCACGCCATCCACGCCGAGCCCGAGCTGGCGTTCGCCGAGCATCGCAGCTGCGCGAAGGCGCAGGCATTGGTCGCCGAGCGTGGTTTCGCGATCACCGCGTCGGCCGGTGGACTGGACACCGCCTTCCGCGCCGACTTCGGCAGCGGCCCACTGACCGTCGGGGTCTGCGCCGAATACGACGCACTGCCCGAGATCGGTCACGCCTGCGGCCACAACATCATCGCCGCGTCGGCCGTGGGCACCGCGCTGGCGCTGGCCGAGGTCGCCGACGAACTGGGCCTGCGGGTGGCGCTGATCGGCACCCCCGCCGAGGAGATGGGCGGCGGCAAGGCGCTGCTGCTGCGCGCCGGGGTGTTCGACGACGTCGCGGCGGCGGTGATGCTGCATCCCGGTCCCGCCGACATCGCCGCGGCCCGCTCGCTGGCGCTGTCGGAGGCGACCGTGCACTACCGTGGCAAGGAATCCCATGCCGCCGTCGCGCCGCATCTGGGGATCAACGCCGCCGACGCCGTGACCGTCGCGCAGGTGGCCGTCGGGCTGTTGCGGCAGCAACTGGCCCCGGGTCAACTGGTGCACGGGATCGTCACCGACGGCGGACAGGCGGTCAACGTCATCCCCGGGCGCGCGACGCTGGAGTACGCGATGCGGGCGTTCGAGTCGGATTCCCTGAGACAGCTGGAGGGCAGGATGTACGCGTGCTTCGCCGCGGGCGCGCTGGCCACCGGCTGCGAATACGAGATCGACAACCCGGCGCCCGCCTACGACGAACTCCGGCCCGACGAATGGCTGGCCGACGTGTTCCGCGACGAGATGTGCCGGCTCGGCCGCGAGCCGGTGGCCCGCGAGGTCGAAGCGGCGCTGCCCATGGGCAGCACCGACATGGGCAACGTGACGCACGTGCTGCCGGGGATCCATCCGATCGTCGGGCTCGACGCAGGCGGCGCCACGGTGCACCAGCGCGCCTTCGCCACCGCCGCGGCCGGCCCCAGCGGCGACCGCGCCGTCGTCGAGGGCGCAATCATGTTGGCCCGCACGGTCGTTCAGCTGGCCCAAACACCCGCCCAGCGTGACCGGGTGCTGGCCGCGCGAGAACGGCGGGCGCACCCATGAGCCTGGCCGACGCCGCCACGTCCTGGCTGGCCGCACACCACGACGACCTCGTCGAGTGGCGCAGGCACATCCACCGCTACCCCGAGCTGGGCCGCCAGGAGTACGCCACCACCCAGTTCGTCGCCGAGCGGCTGGCCGACGCCGGGCTGAACCCCAAGGTGCTGCCGGGTGGCACCGGACTGGTCTGCGACCTGGGCCCCGAGCACGAACCGAGGATCGCCCTGCGGGCCGACATGGACGCGCTGCCCATGGCCGAGCGGACCGGCGCGCCGTACACCTCGACCATGCCCAATGTCGCGCACGCCTGCGGGCACGACGCCCACACCGCCATCCTGCTGGGCACCGCGCTGACCCTGGCGTCGGTGCCGGAGCTGCCGGTCGGCGTGCGGTTGATCTTCCAGGCCGCCGAGGAGCTGATGCCCGGCGGTGCGATCGACGCCATCGCCGCCGGCGCCATCACCGGGGTCTCGCGGATCTTCGCCCTGCACTGCGACCCGCGGCTGGAGGTCGGCAAGATCGCGGTCCGGCACGGGCCGATCACCTCGGCGGCCGACCAGATCGAGATCACGCTGCACTCGCCGGGCGGGCACACGTCGCGCCCGCACCTGACCGCCGACCTGGTCTACGGGCTGGGCACGCTGATCACCGGGCTGCCCGGTGTGCTGTCCCGCCGCATCGACCCGCGCAACGCGACCGTCCTGGTGTGGGGTGCGGTCAACGCCGGGGTGGCCGCCAACGCCATCCCGCAGTCCGGGGTGCTGGGCGGCACCGTGCGCACCGCGAGCCGGCAGACCTGGGTCGGCCTGGAGGACATCATCCGCGAGACGGTGTCGGCGCTGCTGGCGCCGCTCGGCATCGAACACACGCTGCAATACCGGAGGGGTGTGCCGCCGGTGGTCAACGAGGACGTCTCGACGCGCATCCTCACCCACGCGATCGAGGCCATCGGCCCCGACGCGCTGGCCGATACCCGCCAGTCGGGTGGGGGCGAGGACTTCTCCTGGTACCTCGAGGAGATTCCCGGTGCGATGGCGCGCCTGGGCGTCTGGCCGGGGCAGGGACCGCAGCTGGATCTGCACCAGCCGACGTTCGACCTCGACGAGCGGGCCCTGGCGATCGGGCTGCGGGTGATGGTCAACATCGTCGAGCAGTCGGCCGCGTTCGCGCTGCTGCCCTAGCGCGTCGCCCGCATGACGTGCTCGGCGATGTGCGCGTAACTTCGCAACGTGACGTCCGCCGCGTCGCTCATGATGTTGTAGCCATGGTCGACGCCGGCGACCTCGTAGTACTCCGCCAATGCCCCGACGGCGTCGAGCTTTTCGGCGTAGCTGCGGGCCTCGTCGCGAAGTCGATCGTGTTCGGCCGTCACGACCAGCGCGGGCGCGATACCGGCGATCCCGTCGGCGTTGTCGCCCCACGCGGGGGAGGCCAGGCGGTCGCGCCG
>NZ_LZJA01000117.1:0-984 GCF_001666785.1 Mycobacterium sp. E3305
ATCGTCACGGTGGCCGCGCGGGCGCTGCTGCCGGAGATGGTGCTCACCGAGGACCAGCTGAAGTGCGTGGGCCCCCGGTCCCGCCACCACCGCAACCGCCGGCTGATCATCGTCAGCATCATCACCATGGTCGGCGTGACCGGGCACTTCGTCTCCTACACCTACATCGTGGAGATCATCCGCGAGGTCGTCGGCGTGCGGGGGCCGAACCTGGCATGGGTGCTGGCCGCCTACGGCGTGGCGGGGGTGATAGCCGTCGGCCTGGTGGCGCGGCCGCTGGACCGCAGGCCCAAGGGGGCGATCATCGGGTGCCTGGCCGGTTTGACGGCCGCATTCGTGGTGCTGACCGCGCTGGCACTGGGCGGCCGCCCCGCCGCGGCCGCGGCCCTGATCGGGACGGCCGCGATCGTGCTGTGGGGGGCGATGGCCACCGCCGTGTCGCCGATGATGCAGTCCGCGGCGATGCGCAGCGGCGCCGACGACCCCGACGGGGCGTCGGGGCTCTACGTGACGGCTTTCCAGGTGGGCATCATGGCGGGCGCGCTGGCGGGCGGGCTGCTCTACGAGCGCAGCGTAGTGCTCATGCTGACCGCGTCGGCCGGTTTGATGGCGGCCGCGCTGGTCGGGGCGGCCGCCAATCGTCAGGCGCTCGACGTTGCGCCGACAAGCTCACGCGATTCATAGCCAGCCAGCTCAACGGCCAAAATGGCTGTGTATTCGGCCTCCGCGCGGTTTCGAATTTGTTAGCTGGCAGGCGCCCTATGCCACACTGTGTCAGGAACTCGAACGTGGAGGGATGCATATGTCGGGCTGGACGCGCGGGCGGCTGTCGGCCGCCCTGAACGCCGCCGGATTGGCTTCTGTCAGCTTGGCGCTGGTGTTGAGCGCCGCCCCGGCGATGGCGGATCCCGATCCGGCCCCCGCCGACCCCGGCGTCGTGGCGGCGCCGCCCGGCCCGCCCGCGCCCCCAGATGCCCACCGGAA
>NZ_LZJA01000118.1:0-10879 GCF_001666785.1 Mycobacterium sp. E3305
TCCTCGAAGACCTCTTCGTCGAAGTTGGCCGAGCGGTAGGACATCACCACCCGTTCGCCCTTCTTGATCCGCACGCCTTCAACATCCTGCGCGACCCGAACCCCCACGTCGGGTTCGGTGGCACCGGCGCCCACTACTGCATCGGCGCGAACCTGGCCCGCATGACCATCAACCTCATCTTCAACGCGGTCGCCGATCACATGCCGGACCTCAAGCCGGTCGGCGAGCCCGAGCGGCTGCGGTCGGGCTGGCTCAACGGAATCAAGCATTGGCAGGTGGACTACACCGGCAAGACCGCGGTGACGTCCTGATGGACTTCAATCTCACTGCGACGCAACAAGCCGTCGCGGATGTGGTGACGTCCGTTCTGGATCGGGACCTCGGCTGGGACGCGTTGGTCAGCGGCGGGGTGACGGCGCTGCCGGTGCCCGAGCGCCTCGGCGGCGACGGCGTCGGCCTGCCCGAGGTCGCCACGGTGCTCACCGAGATAGGCCGCCACGGCGCCATCACGCCGGCGCTGGCCACCCTCGGCTTCGGCGTGGCGCCGCTGCTTGACCTGGCGTCCGATGAACAACAGGACCGGTTCCTGGCCACGGTCGCCAAGGGCGGCGTGCTGACGGCCGCGCTGAACGAGCCCGGCGCCGCGTTGCCCGACCGGCCGTCGACCACCTTCGCCGACGGCCGGCTGTCGGGCACCAAAGTGGCTGTGCCGTATGCCGAATCCGCCGACTGGATGGTCGTGACCGCGGACAGCGCGGTCGTGGTGGTGTCGCCGAAGGCCGACGGTGTGGCGGTGGTCAAGACGCCGACATCGAACGGTGCGGACGAGTACAGCGTCACGTTCGCCGACGTCGCTGTCGGCGACTCCGATGTGCTCGCCGGCGCCCAGGCGCATCGGGTCAATCAGCTCGCCTTGGCGGCCGTCGGCGCCTACGCCGACGGGCTGGTGGCCGGGGCGCTGCGCCTCACCGCGGACTACGTGGCCAACCGCAAGCAGTTCGGCAAGCCGCTGTCCACGTTCCAGACGGTGGCGGCGCAGCTGGCGGAGGTCTACATCGCCTCGCGCACCATCGATTTGGCGGCCAAGTCGGTGGTGTGGCGGCTCTCCGAAGGCCGAGACGCCGACGACGACCTGGACGTGCTCGGCTACTGGATCACTTCGCAGGCCCCGCCGGTGATGCAGACCTGCCATCACCTGCACGGTGGCATGGGCATGGACATCACCTACCCGATGCACCGGTATTATTCCACGATCAAGGACCTGTCCCGGCTGCTGGGCGGTTCTTCTCATCGTCTCGACCTGGTGGGAGCGCAATGTTCATAGACCTCACTCCGGAGCAGCGTCAGCTGCAAGCGGAACTGCGGGAGTACTTTTCGAACCTGATCTCGTCCGACGAGATGAAGGCGATGGAGCAGGACCGGCACAACGAGGCCTACCGCGCGGTGATCCGGCGGATGGGCCGCGACGGCAAGCTCGGGGTGGGGTGGCCAAAAGAGTTCGGCGGCTTGGGCTTCGGGCCCATCGAGCAGTCGATCTTCGTCAACGAGGCACATCGGGCCGACGTTCCGCTGCCCGCGGTCACGCTGCAGACCGTCGGGCCGACGCTGCAGCAGTTCGGCAGCGAGGCGCAGAAAAAGAAGTTCCTGCCGGCGATCTTGGCGGGCGAGGTGCACTTCGCGATCGGTTACAGCGAGCCCGAGGCCGGCACCGACCTGGCGTCCCTGCGGACGACCGCCGTCCGTCAGGGCGACGAGTACATCGTCAACGGCCAGAAGATGTGGACCACCGGCGGACACGACGCCGACTACATCTGGCTGGCCTGCCGCACCGACCCGGAAGCCGTTAAACACAAGGGCATTTCGATCCTGATCGTGGACACAAAGGATCCCGGGTTCTCCTGGACGCCGATCATCCTGTCCGACGGCGCCCACCACACCAACGCCACCTACTACAACGACGTGCGGGTGCCCGCCGACATGCTGGTCGGCGAGGAGAACGGCGGCTGGCGGCTCATCACCACCCAGCTCAACAACGAACGTGTCATGCTCGGCCCCGCGGGCCGCACGGCCGGCATCTACGACCGCTTGCACGCCTGGGCGTCCAAGCCGGGCAGCGACGGGATCACCCCGATCGACCACCAGGACGTCAAGCGGGCCCTCGGTGAGATCCACGCGATGTGGCGAATCAACGAGCTGCTCAACTGGCAGGTGGCCGCGGCCGGTGAAGACATCAACATGGCCGACGCCGCCGCCACGAAAGTCTTTGGCACCGAGCGGATCCAGTACATCGGCCGGCTCGCCGAGGAGATCGTCGGCAAGTATGGCAACGCGGCCGACTCGGACACCGCGGAGCTGCTGAACTGGCTGGACTCGCAAACCAAGCGCAACCTGGTCATCACCTTCGGTGGAGGCGTCAACGAAGTCATGCGAGAAATGATCGCGGCGGCAGGCCTCAAAGTGCCGAGGGTCCCTCGATGACCGACACGGACGACATCAAGAAGGCTGTCGCCGAGATCACGTCCACTGTCGTCGCCGCACCCCGCACGGGCCGGGATCCGGTCAACCAGCCGATCATCAACAACTGGGTCGAGGCGCT
Organism: Mycobacterium sp. E3305; assembly: GCF_001666785.1. Lineage (NCBI taxonomy): Bacteria > Bacillati > Actinomycetota > Actinomycetes > Mycobacteriales > Mycobacteriaceae > Mycobacterium > Mycobacterium sp. E3305. Next base: position 2,597 of record NZ_LZJA01000118.1, read on the forward strand.
GGGCGACCGCAACCCGATCTACGTCGACGAGGCCGCGGCCAAGGCCGCCGGTCATCCCGGCCTTGTCGCGCCCCCGGCGATGATCCAGGTGTGGACGATGTTCGGACTGGGCGGCGAGCGTCCGACGGACGATCCCATGGGTCCGATCATGGAATTGTTCGACGGCGCAGGCTATGTCGGCGTGGTCGCCACCAACTGCGAGCAGACCTACCACCGGTATCTGCGTCCCGGCGAGCGGGTGACCGTGCACTCCGAGATGCGTGACGTGGTCGGGCCAAAACAGACCGCTCTCGGCGAAGGCTGGTTCATCAACCAGCACATCACCTGGCGCGTCGGTGACGAGGATGTCGCCGAGATGGCATGGCGCATACTCAAATTCAAGCCGCGCGAGACATCCGAGACGGCGCGGTCTTCGATTCCCGAGGATTTGGACGCCGACGCCCTGATGCGCCCGGCGGTTTCCCGGGACACCGCGTTCTTCTGGGAGGGTGTCAAGGCACACGAGCTGCGCATTCAGCGGCGGCCCGACGGCAGTCTGCAGCACCCGCCGGTGCCGGCGGTGTGGCAGGACAAAGAGCAGCCGATCGACTTTGTGGTGGCCGGCGGCACGGGCACGGTCTACAGCTTCGTAGTGCACCACGCGCCCAAGGTTCCCGGGCGCACGCTGCCCTTCGTGATCGCCCTGGTCGAACTCGAGGAAGGGGTCCGGATGCTGGGCGAGCTGCGCGGGGTCGACCCTGCCGCGGTGAAGATCGGAATGCCTGTTCGCGCAACCTATATCGACTTTCCCGCCGGTGAGTCCGGCCCGGAATGGACCCTGTACGCATGGGAGCCCCAAGCATGAGTGCGCCCGTCGTCGAAGTGGGTACGAAGCTGCCCGAGCTCAAGATCGAAGGCACGCCCACCTTCATCATCTCGACGGCCATCGCCACCCGCGACTTCCAGGACGTGCACCACGACCGGGATCTGGCCCAGGCCAAGGGATCGAAGGATATCTTCGTCAACATCCTCACCGACACCGGGCTGGTACAGCGCTTCCTGACCGACTGGGCCGGGCCGACCGCGATGATCAAGTCGATCGGTCTGCGGCTGGGCGTGCCGTGGTACGCCTACGACACCATAACCTTCTCAGGTGAGGTGACCGCGGTGGAGGACGGGTTGATCACGGTGAAGGTGTTCGGCCGCAACAGCCTTGGCGACCACGTCATCGCGACCGCCACGCTCACGATTGGGGACGCTTAATGTTGTCGGGTAAGGCCGCCATCGTCGGCATCGGTGCCACCGACTTCTCGAAGAATTCCGGCCGAAGCGAGCTGCGCCTGGCGGCCGAGGCGGTTCTGGATGCGCTCGACGACGCGGGCCTCAAGCCGTCGGACGTCGACGGCCTCACCACCTTCACGATGGACAGCAACAACGAGACCGCGGTGGCGCGTGCGACCGGCATCGGCGAGCTGAGATTCTTCGCGCAGACGGGTTACGGCGGCGGTGCGGCGTGCGGGACCGTCGCACACGCAGCAGCGGCCGTCGCGACCGGGCTGGCGGACGTCGTGGTGGCCTACCGCGCGTTCAACGAACGGTCCGGCCAGCGTTTCGGTCAGGTGCAAAGTCGCCTCGCGGGAACCCCTGGGGCTCAGGCCGATTCGACGGCAGCCGACAACTCCTTCTCGTATCCGCATGGCCTTTCGACACCGGCCGCGCAGGTGGCCATGATCGCGCAGCGGTACATGCACTGGTCCGGTGCCACCAGCCGTGACTTCGGCGCCATCTCGGTCGCAGACCGCAAGCACGCGGCCAAGAACCCGAAGGCGTACTTCTACGAGAAGCCGATAACCATTGACGACCACCAGAATTCGCGGTGGATCGCCGAGCCGTTGCGGCTGCTGGACTGCTGCCAGGAGACCGACGGCGCGGTGGCCCTCGTGGTGACCTCGGTGGAGCGGGCGCGAGACCTCAAGCAGCGGCCCGCCGTCATCGAGGCGGCGGCCCAGGGCGCCAGCCCCGACCAGTACACCATGGTGAGCTACTACCGCTCCGAACTCGGCCTGCCCGAGATGGGTGTGGTCGGCAAGCAGCTCTGGCAGCAATCGGGCCTGAAGCCGGACGATATTCAGACCGCCGTGATCTACGACCACTTCACTCCGTTCACACTGATTCAGTTGGAGGAGTTGGGATTCTGCGCCAAGGGCGAGGCCAAAGACTTCATCGCCAACGGCGCGGTCGAGGTGGGCGGTCGGCTGCCGATCAATACCCACGGCGGCCAGCTCGGTGAGGCCTACATCCACGGGATGAACGGAATCGCGGAGGGTGTCCGGCAATTGCGCGGGACCTCGGTCAACCCGGTCCCCGACGTCGAGCACGTCCTCGTCACCGCGGGAACCGGCGTGCCCACGTCGGGCCTCATCCTCGGCTAACGCTGCCATTCGCGTTCGAGTGTGCGGCCTGCCGCACGTTCGCGTTCGACTGTGCGGCCTGCCGCACACTCGACGGCAGTCGGCTAAGAACGCGCGACGACCGAATACACGGTCTCCATGCCGCGCCGGCCCTTGATCTCGACCTGCTCCGAGTGGCCCCAGACATATTCCGGCTCAACGGCATCGCGCACGCGGCTGCTGACCATCACGGCCGGGCGCCCGGCCCGCCCGGCGATGCCGGCCAGCCGGAACGCCACGTTGGTCGCGTCGCCAATCACGGCCGTGACCGTTCTCGTCATCGCGGCGATCGCGGCCCGGCCCTGCACCACCCCCCAGCCCATGCGGATCGGCGAGCCGTCCGGGCTCCGCAGCGGGAGGGTGGGCCCGAGCTCCTCGACCCTCCGGTTCGCGGCGAGCGCGAAGTCGATCGCGAGCTCATTGGCCTTTGGAATCGTCCGCAGCTCCCAGACGGCATACAGCGCATCACCGGCGTAGTGGTTGAGCGTGCCGCGGTGGGCGCGCAGCACCTGGTTGAGGTCGTGCCACAGATAGTTCAGGCTCTGGGCGATCACCCGGTTGCCGGTGACCTCCGAGATCGTCGAGTAGTTGGTGATATCGCCGACCACCATCACCATGGTCTCCTCGGCGATCCGGGTCAGGGTCGGGCTGGTGTTGGTCAACCCCGCTGCATTGAACCGGTCCGATCGGAAGATCAGCACGACGTCGCCGATCGAGATCTGGTCGTCGGGCTTGATGGGGACCTGCACGGCGCGTTCCAGCGGCATGCCGTTGAGCAACGTTCCGTTGGTGCTGGTGTCGATGAGGTAGGCCCGGTCGGTTACGACGTCGAGACGGATCTCGAGGTGGTTACGGGAGATGTTCGGGTCCTGGATAACCAGCCGGCGCGCTTCGTCGATGCCCGCGCACTGACGGCCGACGAATAGTTGATCGAAGATCGGCACGAGCTTCTCGCCGCCGTTCAAGTGCATGACCAGATTGGCCAGCGGCTTGTTCAACCAATCGGGGCGCATGGCTTAACGACCTCGCCGCACTCGAACGGCCGGGTGTGCGAGCGAGACCCGTCGTTGAGTGCCACGCCCGCCCTGACCACTCTGTGCACACACTAAGCGTCTGCCATCTGAAGGTGCTGAGCTGTTAGCTGCAGGGGTAATCGTATCCGACGCTCAGCGAACGAGCGTCGGCTGCGCTTCGAGAGCGGCCCGGGCCGCTTTCCGCCCGGCTTGCAGGGCGGCGTCGATGTTTTTGAAGTCCAGTGGACCGATCGCCGAGACGTCCGGCTCGATGATCGCCGTGACCCGGGGGAGCTCGCGCAGGTTCCACTTGGGGGCCGCGAGTTCGACGCTGCGAAGCAACGTGTCTTGCAGCGGAGGCAGGGCCGCATCCGTGCCTGTCACGAGCCGCCGGACGAACGCGGGAGGCTGAAGCTTCGCCGGCAGCGGGCCAAAGCCCTTCGACGGCACCCACGTCGTGCGCAGATCGACGCATATCACTTCGCCGTCGGGGTCGGCACACATCACGTCGGCCGGGAGGATGTTCATCAATCCGCCGTCCACGAGCAGCCGCTCGCGATGTTGCACCGGCGGCAGGAGACCGGGTATCGAGATCGATGCGCGCACGGCGACCCACAGCAGCCCACGGCGATGGATGATCTGTTCGCCCGTGATGATGTCGGTGGAGACGGAGAAGAACTCCCTCGGCAGGTGCTCGATCAGGGTGGTGCTGCCGAAGAATCCCTCTATCAGACGGTCGACACGGCGACCTCGGGTGAGGGCTATCGCAGGGATCGTGTAGTCGCTGACCGGCCTGGTCTCGGCAACGTACTTCCGCGCCGCCGCGGTGCAATCCCGCGCGTCCAGCCCCAACGCGAAGGTGGCGGCGGCGAGGGCACCGGAACTGGTTCCGCCGAACCGGTCGATGACGATGCCCGCCCGCGTGAGCTCTTCGTAGACGCCGTAATGCGCGAGGCCCCGCGCGCCCCCGCCCCCCAGCACGAGACCGATAGAGCGCCCGGTGATTCTGCGGGCCAGCGCGCCGATTCCGTCGTCGTCGGCGGGGTGATGCGAGACCGGCTGCAGCAGGTCCCACCAGCTCGGGTCCGGCACGACGCCGCAAGTGACCAGGTGGACCGGCCCTTGCGTCACCGGTGGTTCGAGCGCTTCCGGCGGACGGGTTTGATCGGTAAGGACCACGACTCGGTCGCTTTGCGCGGTGACGTAGCGTCGCCAGCTGTCACCCGAGCCCCGATCGGCCACCAGCAAGACCCAATCGTTGCTTCGCTCGACGCGGTCGAGGGTCTCGCTGAACGCTTCGACGAGCTCGCCGTAATGATTGGCCGCCGCCGTCGTTTCGACCGGCGGCGCGACGACGGCCGCCCGACCGTGCGATCTCAGCCGTGCCGCGATCGCCTCGATGATCGGCATGGCAACCGCATCCCCGGTCGACACCACGCCGACGACCCGCCGACCGCGAGAGACGGTGGCGGCCCGTGACTCGCGAAGCATTACCGCCATCGCTCGGAACATCGCCGATTGCAATTGCGGCGCCTTGGCGAGCACCTCACTGAACGCGTCAGCGGCGATCCTCCAGACGACGCCGTCCCGAAGGGCTCGTACTCCGGCCGAGCGAGCGGCGCCGGTGATCACGCCCAGGTCTCCGATCGAGTCACCGGACGCCATCTCACGAAGCACCTGTCCGTCGATGCCGATGGCCGCGAATCGCCCCGAGGCGATTACATAGATTGCGTCCGACGGGTCCCCAAGGTGAAAGAGCCACTCGTTGGCGAGAACGTGCTGGCGACCTACGGTCTTCGTGAGCAGGTCGAGTTGTTCGTCGTCGATATCGGCGAATATCGGCATGCTCCGCAGTGCGGTTCGCTCGTCGGCCGCACGCGGCTCGGGCGACTGCCCTTCAGCGACCATGAAAGGACGAAAGCATATTGCGCCGTCTAGCGGTAGTCCGCCCGGCGCAAAGCCGCTACGCGGGGACCAGCTCGACGCCGCTGAGCACCACGGCGTTGTCGCGCGAAGGCGCGACAACGCTAGCCACGAAACGGCCGTCCTCTTTCCACAGGTTGACGCGCAGCGTCTCGCCCGGGAACGCCACGCCGGCGAAGCGCGCGCCGTACGCGGCCACCGCGCCGGCGTCACCGTCCAGCAGCGTGTCGACGATGGCCTTGCACGTCATGCCGTAGGTGCACAGGCCGTGCAGGATCGGTTGCGAAAAGCCATTGGCCGCAGCGAAATCCGGGTCGGAGTGCAGCGGGTTGCGGTCCCCGCACAGCCGGTAGAGCAGCGCCTGCTGCGGCAGGAGCGGCACCGCCACCTCCACGTCGGGCGCCCGGTCCGGCGCGGCGTCCGACGTCGACGGCCCACGCTCGCCGCCGAATCCGCCCTCACCGCGGGCGAAGATGGACCGCCGCTGCGTCCACAGCAGCGTGCCGTCGGGCGCGCTGACGGTCGTCTCACTCCAGATCACCGCGGCCTTGCCCTTGTCCCAGATGTCGGTGAACCGGGTGACGGCGCGGGCCGAACCCGACGGCGGCAGCGGGCCGGGCACCTCCACCCGCTCGCTGGCGTGCAGCACCTTGCCCAGCTCGATGTCGATGCCGGGGAATTGCACGATCGGCGGTTTGGTCATGTGAAAGGACGCCGCCACGTTGCCGAACGTCGGCAGCACCTGCGGTGTGTCGTCAACCAGGTAACGCAGTTCGCGTGGATCCATCGGATCCTTGCCGGCGCCCAACGCCAAGTGGTAGAGCTGCACGTCGCTGCTCGTCCACGAGAAATCGATCGGGTCCAGCTCGGCGGCCAGTGCGACGTCTACATCGATGGGCATCAGCGTTCCCCCGCAATGTGCAGCGCGGCCAAGTAGCCGAACGTCATCGCCGGGCCGATGGTCCCGCCCGGACCCGGGTAGGTGTGACCCATCACCGGGGCGCTGACATTGCCTGCGGCGTAAAGGCCTTCGATGATCGAGCCGTCGTCGCGCAGCGCACGGCCGTGGACGTCGGTGCGGACGCCGCCCTTGGTGCCCAGGTCACCGGGCACCATCTTGGCAGCGTAGTACGGAGCGTGGGCGAGCTCACCCAGGTTGGGATTCGGCTTGTTCGTCGGGTCGCCGTAGTAGCGGTCGTACGCGCTCTCGCCGCGGTGGAAGTCTTCGTCGACGCCGGACCTGGCGAAGCCGTTGAATCGCGCCACCGTCGCGGTGAAGTCCGCGACCGGCAGGCCGGCCTTCTGCGCCAGCTCCTCGAGGGTGTCGGCGGAGATGATGACCCCCGACTCCAGCCACTTGCGGGGAATGCGTTGTCCCGGCTGCAATCCCGCGAAGATGTAGCGGTCGCGGTATTGCTGGTCGAACACCAGCCACGCCGGAATGTTCTCGCCCGGCCCGGGGCCCTGGCCGAATTCTCCGCCGTACATGTGGTGGCAGGCCTCGACGTAGGGCATCGACTCGTTCATGAACCGCTTGCCCGACATGTTGACGATGATCGATCCCGGCGAATTGCGCTCGGACAACGCGAACCACGGCGCGCCCACCAGCGGCACGGTCGGGCCCCACCAGGCGTCTTCCATCAGTTCGAGTGCGGCGCCGAGCTTTTCGGCGGCGACGATGCCATCACCGGTGTTGTCCTTGGCGCCGACGGTCCACTCGGTGGTGATCGGCGCGCGCTGATACTTCACCCGCATCTGCTCGTTGTGCTCGAAACCACCGGAGGCGAGGATCACCCCGCGCCGCGCCCGGATCAGCCGCGGCTCCGACGACTCCGACGCGCCGGTGTCGCGAACGTAGACTCCGCGCACGACGCCGTCCTCGACGTACAGGTCGGTGAGCGCGGTGTTGAGCAGCACCGGGACCCCGGCCTGCTGCAACCCGATCCGCAGCGGGCCGATCAACGCCCGGCCCATGCCGACGAGGTTCTTACCGGTCGCCTTCGCCCACATCGTGCGGGCGCCGACCTTCAGGCTGCGCAGCACACCCCGAGGGTGGCGCTTCAGCTGGTTCAGCCGCACGTAATCCTGTTGCATCACAACGACGTTGAGCGGCACCTTGCCGTATGCCGGCTCGAGCCCGGGCATGTCGGCGCCCAGCTTGCGCGCGTCGAACGGCTTCGGCTCGATCGAACGTCCCTCGGCGCGGCCGCCCGGCGCCTCCGGGTAGTAGTCGGAGTAGCGCGGAACCCAGCACATCTTCAGCGGGGTGTGCTTCAGCACGAACGAGAGCATCTCGGGTCCGCGCTCGAGGTACGTGTCGATGCGTTCCGGCTCGACGACGTTGCCGACGATGCCGTGCAGGTAGGTCCGGGCCGCCTCCGGGTTGTCCCGGACGCCGTCACGCTTGAGCACCTCGTTGTTGGGAATCCAGACGCCCCCACCCGAGCGGGCGGTCGAGCCGCCGAAGTGCGCAGCCTTCTCGATGACTACTGTGGAAAGGCCCCGGTGAGCGGCGGTAAGCGCAGCTACCATGCCGGCTCCGCCGCTGCCGACCACGACGACGTCGAGCTCCTGTGCTGTCATGTAGAACACGTTATAGAATTGCCCGGGCCGGGCGCTACTGGGCCGGTCACACGAACGAGGGGACTTCTGCAGATGCTCAGTGTTGCGACACGAGACGAGCTTGCTGCCGACCTGGCGCAGGCTGAGCGGAGCCGCTCACCGATCGCTCCGCTGACCGCCGCTCATCCGGAGATCGACGTCGTCGACGCCTATGAGATCCAGCTGATCAACATCCGCCAGCGGGTGGCCGAGGGAGCCCGCGTGTTGGGCCATAAGGTCGGCCTGTCGTCGAAGGCGATCCAGCAGATGATGGGGGTCGACGAGCCGGACTACGGGCATTTGCTCGACGAGATGCA
>NZ_LZJA01000119.1:0-582 GCF_001666785.1 Mycobacterium sp. E3305
GGACATAGAGGCCAACGGAGTTACGTCCCACGCGGGCAACCACATCGCCGAAGGACTGCAGGTTCTTGTCGGCGGTCAGTTCCCAGAACGAGCCGGTAGTCGCCGGATCGATCCGGCTGCTGAGGCGGCCGAATGCCGTGTCGGCGTCGATCGCCACCGTGTGATCCTGCCGCCGGAGCTCGGCGAACAGCGATCCGACGCTGGCGGCCACCGATGTCTTTCCCACTCCACCCTTGCCGAGGACACCGACCTTGTAGTTCCCGTGCAGGCGGGTGCGGATGGTCGCCTCGAACTGCGCGTCCTGCTGCTGCGCCGGCGAAGGGCCGAGGTTGACGAGGCCGAAAGTGACCAGCCGGAGGACACGACGCCAACCGCGGTCGGGCACCGCGTCGATGGCCGTCGGGGCCGGCTTGGGTGTGACGGGCGCCGATGCCGCCTGCGGAGGCGGCGGCGCGGCCGGCCGCGGTGCGGCGCCCGGGGCGGAGGGTCGTGGTGGCGGTGCGGCCGGACGCGGCGGCGGAGCAGGTGGGCTCGCCGGCGACGGGGGCGCCAGCGGTGGGCGGGGTGCGGGGCGCTGCCGGC